>CAZFGM010000010.1:0-13719 GCA_964518515.1 uncultured Alcaligenaceae bacterium
CACTTCACGACCGGTTTTGCCAGCAAGCGCGACCACAGAAGCTGATTGAGTTTCTTGCGCAGGGGGTTGGGGAAGCCGGTGCCGACCTTGCCGACGCAACGCAGATTTCCCTCCTGTTCGGCGGCCAGAATCAAGCTGCGAAAGTCGTCGCTGCCGGACGGGTCGAAGCCGATGATGGCGCAGACCAATTCTTGCAGGCGCTTGATCTTGCACCAGGCCTCAGTGCGCTTTCCCGGTAAATAGTGACTGCCCAGGCGCTTGGCGACGACGCCTTCCATGTTTTGCTGGACCACCGCGGCGAAAAACGCCTTGCCCCGGCCGACGATGCCCTCGGAAAGCTGCAGGCGGGGATTGTGGGCGGTCTGGACCAGCCGGGCCAGGTGCTCGCGCCGCTCGCGCAGCGGCTTGGTCATGAGCGGCTGGTAATGGTCGTACAGCTGGTCAAAAACGATATACGTGGCCGGCATGGAGCGGCTGAAGTTGCGAATCCGCATGGGCGCGCGGGCCTGTTCGCGCGATTGCAAGAGGGGAAAGTCCGGTTTGCCGTCCCTCAGCACCACCATCTCGCCGTCGAGCACGGTCCCGGCCGGCAGGTCGCGCAAAAAGGCCAGCTCCGGATAGCGCTCGGTCATGTCGATCCGCCGGCGATTCATCAGGCGGTAAGTGCCGTCCTCGATGAAGGCGAGGGTGCGGGTGCCGTCCCACTTGATTTCGAACAGGTAGTCGTCGGCGTCAAAAGCTTCGCTGGACTGGGCCAGCATGGGAGGAATGAATCGGGGAAGATGCTTTTTTGCGGCCATGCGGATCAGGAACACCGGCCAAATTTTCTGAATTATACCACGGACACATTATAGCCGGCGAGCTGGCTCGCCATGGACGCCATGGACTGTGGCGATGCCCGCGGCCGGTTGAAAACCGGCCGCCACATTCATTAGCCGCGCAGTAATCAGTAACTAAACGTAAACTACTGGTAGCGCGTGCGAATTATCGGGATGAGGTACTCGCGAAAAGCCCGGTCGAGGTTGAAGCAGGGGGCGAAGCCCCAGTCGCGGCGGGCGGCGCCGTCGTCCACGTCCAGCGGCCAGGCATCGACGATGCCCTGGCGTTTGTCGTCGATGCCCGTGGTGATCTCGGCCTGGGGAAAAGCCGAGCGAACGATGTTGCGAATTTCGGCGGCGGATGGATTGAAGCTGGCGATGTTGTAGACGGTCCGGGTGAGCCGGCCGCGCGGTGCCGTCGCCAACTGCAACAGGGCATCCACGCTGTCCGGCATGGCCATGAACGGAATGCGCGTATCGGGCCGGACGAAGCAGGCATAGGCCTGGCCCCCGGCGGCGGCGTGAATCATCTCCGAGGCGTAATCCGAGGTCCCGCCCGAGGGCGTGGTGAACGCCGAGATCAGGCCGGGAAAGCGAATGCAGCGGAAATCCACCTTGCCGGACAGGATCTGGGCGGCCAGTTGCTTGTAGTGGCGTGCGTAATAGCGGCCCAGATGCTCGCAATACAGCTTGTTGGCGCCGTACATGGTCGTCGGGTTAGTGTATTCGTCTTCCTTTACTTTGCCGGCCTTGGCCTTGACGTCGAGACTGGGCAGTCCATACACGGCGATGGACGAAGGATACATGAACACGACCGGCCGGCCGTGCGACTCCCCCTGTTTCTGGGCGAATTCGAGCATGTTGATCATGCCCTCGACGTTGATGCGATGGGCGCTGACCGGGGCGAATTCGCCGCGCGTGGACAGGATAGCCGCCAGGTGGTAGATCAGAGCGATCTCGTATTCGCCCAGGACGCGGTCCAAAAGCTGGTTGTCCAGGATGGAACCCTGGATTTGCTGCCCGACAAGCGGCACCAGCTCGCCGGCCAGAGGCCGCAGATCCAGGGTAATGACCGAATGGTTGCCGATTTCGGCCAGGCGCGTGATCAGGCCATGGCCGATTTCGCCGCTGGCGCCGGTGATGAGCACGACCGGTTTACGCATGTATTCCTCCCCGTTGAGCAGCAGTGCGGCTTTTGTGGGATAGGCTTCCAGCCTGTCTTCAAGGCCAACCAGGTTCAAGGCTGGACAGGCTGGAAGCCTATCCCACAGGGCTCCCCCTATACGGCGTGGAGGACACTTGATTCGCACAGGATAGAAGGGAATCGTCATCGAGGCAATCCAGAATTCCTACTCCCGGCGGCTGCCAGCCGATACAATGGCCCTTCCAACCGCCGGCGAATCGAACGGGAGGCCGTTGGGTCCGCGGCGACCGCACCAAGGAGTTGCTATGCGTACTTTGTTCTGTCTGAGCATTGGGGGTTTGCTCCTGGCGAACCCGGGATTTTTCACCTTCGCCGGCGCCAAGGCGGCCAAGGGGATCACGCCGTTCAATGGCAAAGACCTGACCGGCTGGAAGCTCAAGGGCAATGAGAAAAGAAACAAGTGGCAAGTCGGCTACGCGACCATGAATGACAAGGCCAATAACCAGCTGGTGTTCAAGGAAGGCTCTGGACCCGACGCCCAGATGGTCAATACCCAGGGCGGCGGCGTGGACATCTACACCGAGGAAAAATGGGGCGATTGCCGCATCGAGGTCGAATTCATGGTGCCCAAGGGATCCAATTCCGGCGTCTACGTAATGGGCGAATACGAGGTGCAGGTGCTGGACAGCTACGGCCGGACCAAGGTCGGCCCCGGCGACCTGGGCGGCCTGTACGGCGCCGCCGCCCCCAAGGTCAACGCCGCCAGGAAGCCGGGCGAATGGCAAAAGTTCGTCATCGACTTCCAGGCCCCGCGCTTCCAGGACGGCAAAAAAGTCAGCAACGCCAAGTTCCTCAAGATCGTCCTCAATGATCAGGTCATCCATGAAAACGTCGAGATGAAGGGCCCGACTCCCCAGGGCGTCACCGGCAAGGAAGCGGCCGCCGGCCCGCTCATGTTCCAGGGCAACCACGGCCCCGTGGCTTTTCGCAACATCCGCATCACCCCCAAAGAAACCAAGTAACTGCAAAAGTGACATGCAAACCAAGGTGTCAGGACCGGGCCTGACACCTCTTTTTCACTTCGCCAGATCCAACCGCTGTTTCTTGTCGAACTCCTTGAGGGCCCCGATCACCTCGTCAAGGTTGCCGCCGATGACGGCGTCGAGCTTGTACAGGGTCAAGTTGATGCGGTGATCGGTGACGCGGTTCTGCGGGAAGTTGTAGGTGCGGATGCGTGCGGAGCGGTCGCCGGAGCCGATCAGGGTGCGGCGCTGCTCGGCGCGCTGGCTGTGCAGGGCCTCTTGCTTGCGTTCATACAGGCGGCCGCGGAGGATGCGCATGGCCCGCTCGAAATTCTTGTGCTGGCTGCGCTCGTCCTGGCACTTGACTTCCATTTCCTCGGGCGTGCCGCGCTTGTACCAGATGCGGACGGCGGATTCGGTCTTATTGACGTGCTGGCCGCCGGCGCCGCCGGCGCGCATGCGCTCCCATTCGATGTCCTGGTCCTTGACGTCGATCTGCACCTCGTCCGGCTCGGGCAGGACGGCGACGGTGGCGGCGGAGGTATGGATGCGGCCCTGCTGCTCGGTCTTGGGCACGCGTTGGACGCGATGGCCGCCGCTCTCGAAGCGGAAATGCTGATAGACGTCGTCGCCGGTGATGCCGAACACGACTTCCTTGAAGCCGCCGTGCTCGCCGGGACTGAAGGCGATGTCTTCCACTTTCCAGCCGTGATCGCGGGCGTAGTGGGTGTACATGTCATAGAGGTCGCCGGCGAAGATAGCCGCCTCGTCGCCGCCGGTGCCGGCGCGGATTTCCATGATGACGCTGGAGAAATCCTCGTCGCCCGCCAGGAGGATGTCTTCCAGGCGGCTTTGCAGGGCCTGCTGCCGCGGCCGCAGGCCGGCCAGCTCCTCCTCGATCAGATGCTTCATGTCGGGGTCGGTTTCCGTGGCTAGAAGTCCTTCCGCCTGGGCGATGTCCGCCGTCAATTTTTTGAATTCCACGTATGGCTTTACCTTCTTGGCTAGAGCACCGTGCTCCTTGGCGAGCTGGGTATAACGCGGACGGTCGGCGATCACCGCGGGATCGGCGAGCAGGGTTTGCAGTTCCTGGAAACGCGTCAGGGTTTGTTCAAACGCGGGCCACATGGTAACTCGATTCCTGGAAAAACCAGGTCCCCTGGGATGCGTCATCGAAGCTCGCTCGGCGGTTTCGTCATCGATTCCTGGAAAAGCTAAGTCTCATGGGAGGCGTCGTTGAAGCTCGCTCGGCGGTTTCGCGCCCGCTTAAAAATATCGGGCGGAGAAGCCCCAGGCTATTAGGGTCGCGGGCCCGAAACATTCTGCGAGCGCTAAACGACAAGCCGGGCAAAACAAAAGAGGCAAAAGGAAGAACCGGATTCTTCCTTTTGCCTCGACGCATGGATCAGGGCTACTTGGCGGCGGCTTCGCCTTGCTTTTTGCGCTTGTCCCAGCCGTACTTCTTGTGAAACTTTTCGACGCGGCCGGTGGTATCAACGTACTTCATCTTGCCGGTGAAAAAGGGATGGCACGCGGAGCAGATTTCGACGTTGATGTTCTTCTTGGTGCTGCGCGTGACGAACTTGTTGCCGCAGCCGCAGGTCACGGTGCTCTCTTCGTACTTGGGATGAATGCCGTCTTTCATGGTCAATTCCTATCGATTGAAACCTGCAACCTATTTTAGTCGTCGTGGCGAGGAGAACAAGGGCAAACGGAACTGGAAATGTTGGCGGCCTTAGACAAGAATAACGGTAGATGTTTGAAGCACACTATTCTTTGCCAGGAGGTCCGAAGGTGAACATGCAAGAATTAATAAGAAATCGGGAACGATTTCCCCCCGAGGAATTGGCCAGATACGCGGGCAAATACGTGGCTTGGAGCCCTGATGGCACTCGGATCATCGCCAGTAATGATAACCTGATTCATCTGGATTGCCAGCTACGGGAAATGGGTTTTGACCCGGAAAACATCTTGGTTTCCTCCATCCCTTTCGAAGACGTGATTCTCGGCGGAGGGATTATTGAATGAGAATCCCTTACATTCCGGTCTCGGTGCGCCAACCGGTCCCTTCTCTCGGAGGGAGTCTCGTGCGCTATCGACCTGTAATGGCAGTTCGTCTCACAGGTCCAGCTGCGAGCCGCCTTCAGGATGGTCTTCTGGACACCGGCGCCGATGACACGGTCTTCGAAGAATCCATCGCCATGCTTGTTGGTGTAGACCTACTGCACGTTCCGGTGCTCCAAGTTGCTCTTGCCGGTCGTCCGAAACCGATCCGCGTCCGCTATGCCCCAGTGGTACTCCGAATCACCGACGGTGGCAACGAAACCTATGAATGGACGGCAATCGTCGGTTTTGCAGCCGGGCGACTGCATTACAACCTCCTCGGCCAGGCTGGCTTTCTCCAATTCTTTGATGCGAATTTCAGGGGAGACGACCGCGAGGTGATCTTGACCCCGAAACCGTCCTTTCCAGGAAAAAGTATTTGAACGTTAAGGGTTCTCATTTGGTTCGAAACTCCGTTGTCTTCGGCCCGAGGGAGACAGTCCCACGGTTCCTTGGTCAGGTTGCCCTTTCGGAGCCCCAACCACTGGCCACTCTTTCATTCCTCATCCCGCAGAGCCACCGGCGACAGAGCGCGCTTGACCACCTGGCGCATCAGGTCCAGCGGCGGGTCCTGGCCGGTGAAGAGCTTGAACTGATGGGCCGCCTGGCGGACGAACAAGTCCACGCCGGTGAGCACGTGGCAGCCGCGCTCGCGGGCTTCCTTGACGAGCAAGGTGGTTTCCGGCGTATACACGGTGTCGAACACCATCAGGCCGGGCTTGAGAAAACTGTTGTGAATCGGACTTTCGTCCAGGTTGGGGAACATGCCGACGGAGGTGCAGTTGATGAGGGTGTCGCACAAGACGCTATGGCGGGCGCTCCAGTCGATGGCGCGGCAGCCGACTTCCTCGGCCAGGCGCTGGGCTTTTTCCGGGGTGCGATTGCTGAGGATGAGGACGGCGCCTTCGCGGCCGAGGGCATGGGCCATGGCGCGGGCCATGCCGCCGGCGCCCAAGAGCAGGATGGTGCGCGACGACAGCGCCGACGGCGTGCCGTCCGGCGCGGGGGGCAGGTTGGCGCGCAGCGATTCGACGGCGGCATGGAAATCGGTGTTGTACGCCAGCCAGGCCTCCGGGCCGCGGACCAGCGTGTTGGCGGCGTGCGTCAAGTTGACCGCGTCATCCTTGGGGCCGGGGATAACGGCGGCCGCCTCCTTGTGCGGAATGGTTACGCTGTAGCCTTTGACCGGCAAAGTGTCGAAGGCCTTCAAGAACGGCAACAACTCGCCGCGCGGCACGCGAAACGGCAAGTAGATGGCATTGATACCGCGGTCGCGAAAGGCCTTGTTGTGGATCAGCGGGCTGAGGCTGTGCCCGACCGGGTCGCCGAGGACGCCGTAGACCGCGGTGTCGCCGGTGATGGCCCCCACATCAAACATCTTGCGGAGCTCATCGAAGGAGGGAATGCCTGGGGCGATGCCGCGTTCCTTGTTGAAGGCCGCGTAGATCACGGGCGCTCCAAAGCGCACGGCCAGGATGCGGCTGGGCACGCCCAGGTCGCCCAGGCAAAAGGCCACGGTCGGCTTGGGCGCGTCCTTGATCAGCTTGAGGACGCGGAGATTGTCCGCCGGCTGCAAGGCGGTGACGGCAATCTTGACCTGGTCGGCGTCCTGGGCGCACATGCGGACGTGGATCTCTTCCAGGTTGTCCGGCACCTGGCGGAAGTTGTGGTAGCTGACGATGCGCTGGACGTTTTTGTAGCGCGGCAGGCCGTCGATGACGTCGGTCTCGAGGTCCACCCAGTCGAAGCCGGCGACGATGGCCTGGCGCAGCAGCATGAGGCGCTCGTCTTCGGACGACGACCAGCGGCCGCCGTCGGCGGGACGGCGCACGGTGGCCACCATCGGGCACGGCTTGTTGGCCAGCAGGCGTTTGAAATCCGGGGCCTTGGCCAGAAAATCCAGGCGGAGCTCGATCATCGGCGCCCCGCGCTTGGCCGCCTCCTGGATTTCGATTTGCATCATCTTGTGTCGTGTCCGCCCGATCACGACACACACGGTCGCTCCAGACTGCGTCATGGAGAAATTTGGCTCCGCTTAAAAAACGACCCGGAGGCCGGCCTCCGGGAATAGCAATCTTACCCCTTCCACTTTACCCGCGTACCCCCCATTTTGGCAACGGGCGCCTGGATTTTCCCTAAAGCTCAGGGGTCATTATTTAATCTCGTATTTCGAGGACGCTCTGGTCGCTGTGCGACTGCGGATCGGTGGTTTTGGTCACGCGCTCCAATTGGTTACGTGCGTCAGCGTGGTGATCTTGTTCAAAGCGTCCTTGTTTTCGGTGATGCCCCCTTCCTTGTCGCGGGTAAACGAGGCTTGGATGTCGGCGGGGAATCTTAGGTTGGCGTGCGGCACTTCTTGGCCTTTTCCAAAATGGCGTAGGCTCCGTCCGGGCCAACTAACCGCCTTATTTGGGCGACGGTCGGGGCGGCGGATTGCCCGGGAACTGGATGTTGACCGGGAGACCGTGGCCCGCTACCTGCGCGCGGCCAAGCGGGCGTCAAAACCAGCCAATGCGCCCATCGGCTCGGCGGAAGTTACGGCGGAGTCAAAACCAGCCAATGCACCCATTGGCTCCGAAGAGTTTTCGGCCGAGTCAAAACCAGCCAATGCGCCCATCGGCTCGGACGGGCTGGCGCGCCCCGGTCCTGAATTCGTTGGACCTGTCCTGGAAGCATCAACCCCCTCTGTTTTTTGCCAGGCCCAGACCCTTGCCGTAGTCCAAGGGCCCGGTCCCGAAGAGGCTCCGTCCGGCAAAGGGCGCGCCAGTGAGTGCACACCCTGGCGGGCGCAGATCGCGGCCAAGTTGGAGCAGGGTCTGTCGGCGCAGCGCATCTACCAGGACCTGGTGACCGAGCATGGTTTTGCCGGCAGTTACTGGAGCGTGCGCCGCTATGTGCGTCGGCTGGGCGCTGGGCAGCCTCTGCCGTTTCGCCGGCTGGAGTGTAGTCCGGGCGAGGAAGTGCAAGTCGATTTCGGCAGCGGGGCGCCGGTGGTGGACAACGGACGTCGGCGCCGGCCGCATGTCTTGCGTCTCGTGCTCAGTCATTCGCGCAAGGGTTACAGCGAGGCGGTGTGGCGGCAGACCACGGAGCATTTTCTGCGCTGTGTGGAGAATGCCTTGTGACATTTTGGCGGCGTGCCGCGCTGTCTGGTCCTGGACAATCTGCGTGCGGCCGAGCCAGTTTACAAGGTCGCATCTGTCACCCTCAACGTGGGGGCCCATAGGAAAACGCAGGGGAAATGTCAATGCGAATTCGCCCACGTAGAGGCTGTGGTGTGAATCAAGCGTCCCGAAAACAAAGAGCCGGCTTCGGAGGCCAAGATTGGCTCGCCTACGGATCGGCGGATGACAGCTTCTCTTCCCCGATCAGAACGTGATCGAAAAAAAACAGAGCAACTCGAAAAAACTGAGCTATGCCTTGCCTTTGGATTCCTTGCTCTGGGTATCGAAGCGCCTGGCGGGAACGTGCCCAAAAGCCCCTGAAGAATAAAGATACCCAGGATTGTTTGCGGCGGGAATAAACCCTACCAACTCGGTCAATCATGCTCCGGGACAGGGGACCTTTGATCCATCCAGAACCTCGCGCACTTTGCGTATCAGCGCATCAGGCGAGAATGGCTTTTGCAAAAAGGAGGTCTCGGCGCTCTGGACCCCATGCCGTACGACCGCCTCATCGGTGTAACCGGACAGGTAAAGCACCTTTATCTCGGGACGGAGCGTCAGAAGGCGGCGAGCCAATTCGCCGCCGCCCAAGTGGGGCATGACGACGTCAGTCACAAGGAGATGGATCGGCCCTTGATGCCCCTCGCAAATCGGCAGGGCCTCACTGCCATGGCGTGCTTGCAGCACGGTGTAACCACTCTTCTTCAGCATCAAGTGAACAAGCTTCCGGATCGCGTCGTCGTCTTCCGCCAGCAAGATCGTCTCGCTCCCTCCTGGAATGGGAAAAATGCCGGCCAAGGACTTGGACGAAGAGCGGCGTTCGTCGGTGCAGGGCAGGAAAATCTTGAACGTTGTGCCGTGCCCGACCAGACTATTGAGACGGATGCCGCCGCCGCACTGCTTCGCGATGCTGTACACGGTGGCAAGGCCCAAACCCGTCCCCTTGCCTGGTTCTTTGGTGGTGAAGAAGGGCTGAAAGGCGCGCGCCTGGGTTTCTGGAGCCATGCCGCAGCCGGTGTCGCTTACCACAAGGTTCACGTAGCGGCCCGGCGGCATCTCCGGCGGCATCTCCGAAAGCATCGGCGCGGGAAGCTCCGCAAAGAAGTTGCGGGTTTCAATAGTCAACTTGCCGCCCTTGGGCATAGCGTCGCGGGCATTGACGGCCAGGTTCAGGATGATTTGCTCCATCTGGCCCTCATCCGCTTTCACTGGCCAGAGGCCCGGTCGCAGAGCCGTGACCACTTCGATGTCTTCCCCGATCAGTCGGTGGAGCATCTTTTCCAGATCGGCGATAATGGCGTTGAGGTCCAAGACGCGAAGGTCTAGAACCTCCTTGCGGCTGAAGGCCAAGAGTTGCCGTGTCACTAAAGCGGCCCCTTCGTTAGCCTTCGTGATTTCCGAGGCGATGCGATGGATGGGGTTATCCGGGGCAGCTTGCTGGAGCAAAAGTTCACCGTAGCCCATGATGTGATGACTGTCAAGTAATTGTTAAAATCGTGGGCCACCCCGCCGGCCAGCCGCCCGACCGCTTCCATTTTCTGGTATTGCCGGCATTGATCTTCCATTCGCTTGCGGTCGCTCATGTCGCGCGTGACTACGCCGAACCCGCGTACTCTTCCGTTTTCACTTCGCAAGACCGAGAGCACCACGCAGGCCCAAAACCGGGACTGGTCCTGGCGCACGCGCCAGCCTTTCGTTTCCCACCTTTCGTGTTCCGTGGCCTTTGTCAAGTCGTCTGCCGGTTTGCCGCGCTCGCTGTCCTCCCTGGTATAAAAGCAAGCGAAGCTCTTGCCCACGATTTCTTGCGCGCGGTAGCCCTGAAGGCGCTCGGCGCCAATGTTCCAACTGATAACCCGACCCTCGGGGTCAAGCAAAAACACGCTGGTGTCTTCAGCAGCTTGTACAAGCAACCCAAACTGTTCGTCGCTCTCGCGAGCCTCATGCTGTCGGAGGCGGGCCGCTGTCTTTTCCCGGCTCAGTTCACTGGAATCACAGGGGACGAACTTCTCAGCCATTGTCGGGCCTCCCACAGCAACCACATATCACGGACCAATCCTTGGAGAGCTTAGGGCGAGGTAGTCCGTACGGATGCGGACCTTATAGCTGCCGTTGGAGGCGTTGTTCCAAGGGCTGGGGACGATGTGCAGGTACAACTTGCCCTCGCCGCTTGAGACGCCGTCATAGTGCTCGCCGATGGCGAAAGCCTTGCCGGTTTCGCCAACGCGGCCGAGGAGGGTGCCGGCCATGTAGACGCCGCCTTTGCCGGCGGTGCTGTAGCCCTTGGGCCCGGTCAGGTATTGGCCGGGCCCTTGCGGCCACAGGTCCACCTGTCCCTCGCTGCGAATGATCAGGCGCAGGTTTGCCTCCACGACCACCCCGGTGTCCAGCCACTGATCGGTGTTACTGCCGTATTGGGCGGCGTCCACGACCACTTCGATGTCGCCGGCCTGGCCGTGCTGGTGCAAGCTCCGCAGCTGGCTCAGCTTCAGATCGAACTCCCCGAACGTCTCCGAGTGCACCCTGATGGAGTCCCGCGGCGAGACGATCCGGCCGGTGATGGTGAATTCGCTGGTCTGGATCGTGTCCTCGACCTTGAAGCGCAGTTGCTCGGGAGCGACTTTATCCTCAATCCGCTTCATGGCGGCGCCGGCGCGTTTGACCACTTCGAGGTCCTGGCTCTGGGCGGCTTTTTGCAGCGACGGGTAAGCCATGGGTCCAAGGTTGACGAGCTGCTTGACGGCGTCCTCCCGCTCCTTGTATGTATCGCTGCCCATCTGCTTAACGGCCTGATCAATCCGCGGCTCGACACCTTCGGGTAGGTGCAGGCCGAATTCAAGGCGGCGGATCTCGCGCAGCGGAATAGTCAGTTTGCCGTATTTGGTCTGGACCTCGACGGATTGCTGGAGAACGGTCATGCGGATCAGGCTGCCATCGTGCAAACGGACTTCGGCGGGTTGGGAGTGGGGAGCGTTCTTTTTCCCCGGACCTTGGGCCAGACTCAGACTCGTCCCCAGGACCGCCGCGACAAGTACCCACTTGAGTTGAGAAAACATGGCTGCCTCCGATTGGACCTGGGTCGTTAGCAAGCAGCGGGATGGTTCTCGCACCCGACGCGAACCTCAAGCTGTCGAAGCCGAGCTTTCAACTCATCCAATTCGCGTTCGCCGTCTGCCACCCTGGCCTTGGAGGTAAAGTCGGGGTTGGTCATCCACCAGTCGATGCCCATCTCTTTCGCCTTATCCACGGAAGCGATCAGGAGGCGGATTTGAATGGTTAAAAGCTCGATGTCCACGAGCTTGATCTTGATGTCTCCGGCAATGACCATGCCCTTATCCAGAACGCGCTCCAGAACATCCGCAAGGGTCGCGCTTTGGATCGAATGCGGCATGCCGTTCGGCGTCATCATTTGCTTTTCCTTCCGCGTTACGGATCTACAAACGTCTCCCCAGGGATCCTTCACGGTTGCGGGTGCTTATTCGTTCCTTGGCTCGTGCCGTGGGCAGAGGCCTTTTTCTATGGTGCCGCAAGGTCTGCAGCGTCATGATTTCCGCGAGATACCAGGTTCTGGCGTCGCACGTCACCCGGCGAAAGGCACTGCCACGCAACCCGGGAACCAGATCTTTTGACGTCTTGATTCGCATGACACCATCTCCGTTCATCTCGTGTTCTCCTCCTTACAACAATTTGCCCAAAGGGCCCAGGTCGATATTCAGGTCCTCGTCCTCCAGGCCGAATTCTTTTTTCAGGCGTTGCATCTCCTCGCCAAGCCTCAGGAAAGTAGTGCCAAGCCTTTCGACTTCGGTTTCGGTCAGCGATCCGGCTTCCATGCGCCTGATCGCCTGCCGTTCGAGCAACTCGCGAAGCAATTCGACAACCGTCAGGACCAGCTTTCCCAGGCCGTTTCTGACATTTTCCGGTTCCAGGGCGATGCGTGGAGGCTTGACAAATCGCTCCGGGTCCATGGCCGCGGCGAAGTCCGGCAGGGTTTCTGATACAACCGCGCTCATTAGGCCACCTTTGGCGTCAACCTTGGGTTCGCTGTTTCCACCGAGGTGAGCACCACCCGCAAGCCCAGATAAATAAGATCAATCTCGGCCACGGAGATCACTATTTCGCCGGCGACGACTACGCCCTTGTTCAAAACGCGGTCCAGAGTTTCGCACAGCGACACGCGTTCTTCGCAGGGCAGGGAATCCGGGATGGTTACGCAGGCGGTGTTTGCCATATTACCTATTAAAGTAATTGTTGGTAGATACTCCGAGCCTGCCGCCGTTCGCCGTTGATCTCGTATTTTTCGCCGATCTCCAGCAGCCGCTCGCGGGCCTGGCCCGCTTCCAGCGATTCGGGCAAATCGTGGATCAACTGGAAATAAAGCTCGATGGCATTGTGGAATGCGCCCGCGGCCCAATAGGCGTCCGCCATGCGGAGCAACCGCTCCAGGACGGAAGGATTATCGGCGGTTGTCTTTGCTTCGGTTACGTGGCTGTCCATGGCGTTCATTCTCCGTGGGAGGTCTCGACGGCCTAGGCCTCTGGCGTCCCTTCGATGGCGTCAAGCCGATCGAGCAATGTCTTTTCCTCAGCGGTGAAATCTTCCTCGGTGAGCTGCCCGGCTTCCAAGAGCAAGTAAAGTTCGCTCAGGCGCGCGCGAATCGTCTCCGCCCGGTTGGCAATTTCTTGCTCGGCGGCGTTGTGGACCTCCCGGAAAACAGCCAACAGGCCGCGGGCGGGAGACAGCAGAATATTATCGATGAGAAACATGGTCAACTTTCCCGTTGCTTATTCCAGCTGGAGATTCACGTCCACGAAATTGTGCGGCGCCCAGGGACCGTTGAAATCGAAGGCGTAATGGTTGTCAAACAGGCGCGCGACCTCGAACACGCCTTCTTCGAATTCCTTCTGAGCGCCGTCCCGGACCAGACAGGCCAGGTTCATGACTTCGCGTTCGTTGCGTGGCTTGTTTTCCTTGATCTGGAAACAGCGGGTCGCCAGGACTTGCAGCACGCGGGCGGTTTGGGCCGCCCGTTCCTCCGACACGATGCGGTCGAACATTCGCCCCAACTCGATCTTGCCGTTGTGCGCGGGTTCCCGGCCGCCGCGGAACAACTCATCGCGGAGCAAACGAAGCTCGGCATGGGTGTTGACGAAGAACTCAAAAATGTTGGGCACGTCCCAGTTTACATGGAGGCCCATCTCGACTTTGCCGGCGACCCGGCGGAGCTGCTGCGCCAGGGCGGCCCCATTCAGGGACAGAATCCGGTAAATGGCTTTGGGATTATCCGCGATCAGGCCAAAGGTCATCGGCAAAAGGGTAAAATCCTTGCGGAGGCGTTTGAGAACCTCATGGTGCGCCGCCAGGCGGCGCCGTTCCGGGCGGATGCGGCCATTGGGCACGTCACTGACGACCGCCGCCAGCCGGCCGTTGCTGAGCGCGTAGACACGGCAGCCGTCCAAACCACAATCGCCGAA
>CAZFGM010000010.1:13819-23928 GCA_964518515.1 uncultured Alcaligenaceae bacterium
GCCGGCCGTTGCTGAGCGCGTAGACACGGCAGCCGTCCAAACCACAATCGCCGAATTCGCGGTCCTCGGAACTATCGATTATGGCATAAACATAGCAGCCGGTTCGCACGCTGGCCGAGGTAGTTGGCCTGCTGGAAGCTTGAGCTTGCATGGTAAACCTCGAATGGAATCAATATTGAAGTTCCCGCGTCTGCACGCATTGGGGAAGGTCCGCGATGGGTAGCGGACGCGCCCCAGACGAGGCATTCGGGGTCTTAATAAACTTTTGCAGGCGTTTTTCCTTGGCCGCGATTTCCTCCAGACGCGCATGGATTTCCGCCTGGCGGCGCTGGCCCCGGTCCAATTCTTGCTGCAACCGTTGGCGCTCGTTGGCCAGGCCGGAGAGTTCGAGCAGGGCGCCCGCTGTGGAACGGGCCCGCCGACCGTCTAGGAGGCCCGCCATGGTCCTAATACTTTGCAAGCTCTTTTTGATGGGTCGATTTTTTCTTTCGTTCAACATGGTTTCCTCCGGCCCCATTGGCGCCGACAGGGACGTTCGAGCTGACGCAGACCTCTTCGACAATCTCATCCAAACGGTCGATCCCCACGGCTTCACTGTCGCGGGTAATCTTGATGGTCTGGGTGGACAGCACATCGCGGCAAGTTTCACGGAAGACCGGATCCGCGGCCTCTACGCGGGCCTGGCGCAGGGCCACGATACGGGCGATCATGATGCAGGCCCGAATGGTGGGGCGGTGGTTGTTGACCCCGAGCGAACGGAACCGGCGAACGATATCCACGATCCGGCCAGCGGCTTCCAAGTCCAGAGCGGATTTGGCCGCGGTAATGGCCGTTTCGGTATCCCGGTCATAGTGGCCGAGCTTGATGGTGACCATGCGGTCCAGCAGGGCATCCTGGGCTTTGTGGACCCCGGCATATTCCTCGGGATTGCTGGTGAAAAGCGCACTGAAGTGCGGATGGACTTGCACATAGCCCTCGCTACCCCGGTTGCTGGGCAATTCCAGCAAACGCTCCTCCAGAATGCTCAACAGAGCGTTGTTGGCCTCCGCCCGGGACCGATTGAACTCGTCATAGATGAGCGTACAGCCAAACTTGCACGCCTTGGCCAAGCGATTGTCCACCCAGACCTTGGAAACGTTTTCTTCGCGCTTCACCACGGAATGGATGAAATTGTCGATGACCTTGGTGGAGCGATAGCCCAGCTGGCCGCCGATCAGATCCGAGCTGCCAAACTCGTCGTCTCCATGGATCAGAATTACCGGTCGTCCCAATTGGGCAGCGACGTGCATGGCCAGCGTCGTCTTGCCGGTCCCGGCCGGCCCGGAAAAATGAACCGGATAGCCGGCCTGCACATAATACAAGGCGCGGGTACTCAGGTTCTGAACATACTCCGTCGCCACGAAATCGGGCTTTTGTTTTAACGACAGGACAGTCAACTCTTCACCGACCATGTGATCGAGCCTCCCCTAAACCGCGACCCGCGTGGGTCTGGCCTGAGCGTGCCGACGTGCCGACATGGAGGCCTGACCACCGCTTCCGACGCGCATCCCTTCCGGTGGTCAGGCTAGCTTGAGTTATTTCTTGCCGCTGGAGCCCAACTGCCGCCAAGCTTTAGCGGAGCGGCGGAAATCCTCGGCGAGCACCCGCTGGTTCAGCCGAAAACTGCCCCGCAGGTGGCGCAAGTGGTCGTGCCGGGTTTTCTTGGTTTGAAAGAGCATGTCCCGGAGCCGGTCGCGCATGGCGCGGCGTTCTTGAAAATGGGCCTGGCGCACTTCCTGAACCTGCTCGCGCCGGGCCTGATTATGGGCGGCCAGCGTGCACCGCAGATGTGTGGCCATGGCCAAGTGCCCTTGGTCAAGCTGCCCGAGAAAGGATCGAGCCTCTCCCAAGAGAAACTCCGTTTGGTCTTTCAACCGGCTGATGGCGGCCGCTCTGTCCTTTTTGGAAAGGCGAAGATCGTCCACCAGAGCCT
Organism: uncultured Alcaligenaceae bacterium; assembly: GCA_964518515.1. Taxonomy (GTDB): domain Bacteria; phylum Planctomycetota; class Planctomycetia; order Gemmatales; family Gemmataceae; genus CAZFGM01. The sequence goes on from CAZFGM010000010.1 coordinate 15,792, forward strand.
TCATGCGTTCAGCAAAAAAGAACATAGTAGCACCTTGTCCTGTAGGATTGGAAAACTCCTGCCGGCGAGGAATCAGCTAAGCTCCTTGCCGGCAGGGTGAACTCTCCGCGACTTGGCAGAGGATACTAGGCCGGAGCGGCGGCGGTGGCGGTCAGGCCGATCGCTTCGGCGTACTTGAGGTACGTCTCCACCGAGGCCACGACCACGCGCGCTTCGATTGACAGCAGCTCGATCCCCACGAGGGACACCTTGACCCAAGCATCAATCACGATGCCTTTGTCCAAGATGCGGTCCACTACTTCCGCCAGGCTGGAGCTGTCCGTGGACTTCATAACCTTCGCCATGATTCGAACCTCCAAAGGTTGCAAAAAGGGCCCAAATTCTTGGATCGTGGCTGGAGCCGAATGCCAAGTAACTTGGTTTTTTTAGGAGCTAATAACATGCCAACCGGAGGAGTTTTTCCCCAAATCTCTAAGTGACAGCTTTCCAAAGAGTTAGGAAAGCAGGCCGGATGCAAACTCACGCCAGGAGATGAAACGGCATTCTTTTTCCAAAGGAACCAATTCCATACTAGGGAACGCTTTCCATATATTGGCGGATCTTGGACTATTGGGAGACCGCAAAGTTATAGGGTGGCCAGGGCCCGGATAGCAGGACTTTCGTCTGGCTCTGGGTTTCGAAACGTTGACATGCCCGCCGAAATGGTTCCCGGTAAGTACGGGGCACAAGGAAATGCACCGACATGAGGCCATTTCCTGGCCATGCACACTCCGCCCGGCATTTGACGAACAAGCCTGCCAACGCTTTTTTGATCCTGTCAACCCAGGCTCCGGCGCGCTGGTCTTGTTGATCCTTGGCGGCGTACATGCCCTGACGCTTCACCAGGTAAGCGGCGCCGGATTCGCAAGAAGCCGAAGCAGGAGAAAAAGAAAGTGCCGGTGGTCGTTCCTGGCCCAGCTGGCCCAGCAGAACCCGAATCCCCATCTCGTCGCAACCCTGCACCTCCGCCAGAGCAGTCTCGAATTCTCCCTGGCGGGCACGCAATAGGCCGCCAAGTTGATCTCGGTGTTCAAACAAACAACCATAACGCATGGGCAAGATGGTCGCCTGCCGATGGAGTGTCTGGACGACGCGGGCGAATGCCAACAGCATGTCCATCGTTGGTGTCTGGTAGGCGTCGGGCACGGTTGCAAAGGCGAGGACGAGCCCACGGTCGCGCACAAGAGAAATGGGCTGGCCTTCGGCACCGGCAGGGAGCTGGCGAAGTGGACGCGCATTGCGCAGAATACCGTAGCTCAAGTATTTCATGAGGGCAGCTCTGCCACGGAGGGGCAAAAATGGAATGGGGGCCACGGACCAGTGGTCTGTAGCGTGAGGCCGAATTCGGCCTCTTCCACGGCCGCCTGGGCGACCCGCCGGCGAAACTCTCCTAGCCGATCCCGCTTCACGAGAAAAGCGAAATGGAAGATCATTTCCCACGGGGAGTTTGCCGCAGCCAGCTTGAGACGTTGAGCCCCTTCGACAACATGCTGGCACTCGTCCGCGAATCTGTGGGCCAGGCCCTGGGCCCAGAGCTTGGTATGTTGTTGCAAGTCCGCGCGGAGCCGTTTTTCTTGAAAGTAACGTGTTCCGGGAGCCTCGGGCAAACAGCGATATCGTTCGGCAAAAACCGGGTCCGAGGAAAGCAAGCAGTCCGCGGCTCTGGCAGAATCCAGTAGGCCTTTCACGGCCCATTCCTCCTTGTCGGCCACACCGCGCAAATAATTCGAGATTGCCGGGCCCCGTCGCTTGAGGAGGTCTTCAAGAACCTCCTGGTTGGAAAACACGGCGCCAAAACGCACCGGCAACACGGGCGACCACCTCATGACCTCTTCAATGATTTGCTCGTGGCGGCACGCGCGCCGGGTCAGCCAGGCGGCGTCGGGGTTGTCCCTTTGCAGACACTGGAACTCTTCTAAAGACACCGCACTATAGACAGCCGCAACCTCGTGAACTTCCAGAGCCCTGACCGGTCCCCGCTCATCCACGCCGGGGGTATTCAACTCACGCGCGGCCGCGGGTCGGGCAAAACAATAAAGATAGAAACCCTCCACATTGGCCTCCCGGGAATTCCACGGGGGTTTCCGTAAGCGCACCCGGATACGGCTGCGCTTACGGTCGGCCCTCCTGAACGCTCTTCAAAGCCTGTTCCAGGTGCTTTTTCTGGATCAAGACTTTGCTCTCGGTGGTCGTCGGTTCCGAAGCGGTATTCAAAATCACTTCGCGGACGGCCTCCAGGGCGGCGCGCTTGCAGACCGCTTGAATTTCCGCACCATTGAACGCATCCGTCTGGGCCGCCAAATCTTCAATCCGGACGTCTTGCGCGACCGGCTTATCACGCAGGCCAATACGAAAGATTTCCTCGCGCCCCTTTTGATCAGGCAAGGACAGGTCCAACAACACGTCAAAGCGGCCCGGCCGGAGCAAGGCGGGATCGAGAATATCGGGGCGATTGGTGGCCCCGAGAATGAGCACGCCGTTCAGCTCCTCCACGCCGTCCATTTCGGCAAGAAACTGCCCGATGACGCGTTCAGTCACGTGGGCGTCCGAGCCGCCTGAACCCCGTGCCGGCACCAGGGCGTCGATTTCATCAAAAAAGATAATGCACGGAGCCGCCTGGCGGGCCTTGCGGAACACTTCGCGGACGCCTTTTTCGGAATCGCCGACATATTTGGACAACAGTGCCGGGCCTTTGACGGACAGAAAGTTAACCTCCGTTTCGGTGGCCACGGCCTTGGCCAGCAAAGTCTTGCCGCAGCCGGGGGGCCCGGTGAGCAAGAGGCCTTTGGGCGGCTTGACGCCGGCCTGGGCGAACAGGGCCGCATGTTGCAGCGGCCAGACCACCGCTTCCAGGAGTTTTTGTTTCACCTCTTGCAAGCCGCCGACGTCCGTCCAGCGAACTTCGGGGATTTCGATGAACACTTCGCGGATGGCGGAGGGTTCCACTTCCCGTAAGGCCTCCACGAAGTCGCTCATGTGCACTTCCAGCTTGCTCAAGGCTTCGTAGGGAATCTGGGCGGTGGAAAAGTCAATCTCGGGCAAGATGCGGCGCAGGCAGAGCATGGCCGCTTCCCGGCACAGCGCCTCCAGGTCGGCGCCGACAAAACCATGGGTGATGGACGCCAGGTGAGCGATGGCCACGTCCGAAGCCAGGGGCATCCCCCGGCTGTGGATGTCCAAGATTTCCTTACGGCCGTCCCGGTCGGGGATGGGAATGGTAATTTCCCGGTCGAACCGGCCAGGACGGCGCAGGGCGGGATCGAGCACGTTAGGTATGTTGGTGGCCGCTATGACGATGACGTGCTGGCGCTTGGCCAGGCCATCCATCAAGGCCAGCAGCTGCGCCACCACGCGCTTCTCCACCTCGCCGACCACGTTCTCCCGGCGGGGGGCGATGGCGTCGATTTCGTCCAGAAAAATAATGCTGGGGGCTTGGCGGCTCGCTTCTTCGAAGATCTTCCGCAGATGCGCCTCGCTCTCGCCGTAAAACTTGTGAATGATTTCCGGCCCATTGACCGTGAAGAATTTGGCCTCGGTTTCGTGGGCCACGGCGCGCGCGATCAGCGTCTTGCCGCACCCCGGAGGGCCATACAAGAGAACGCCCTTTGGTGCGTCGATCCCCAGGCGCTCGAAAACTTCGGGATACCGCAAAGGCAACTCAACGATCTCGCGAATGCGGTGCAATTGCCGCTTAAGGCCGCCGATGTCCTCGTAAGAAAGTCGGGCCGTTTCTTTTTCGGGCTTATCCTGGGCCTGGGATCGGCCAACTTCAAGCACCGTCGTCGGGTTGATCATCACCGGCCCGGACGGAACCGTGCCGGCGACCCGGAAATCCGCCGACCGGGAACCGAACAGAGTGGCCCGGATGCGGTCGTTGGTGACCACAGCTAAGCCATCGAGCAGGCCGCCGATATACTTCAGATCGCGGTCCTTGGGGGTAATCGTCAGCGACGAGAGAACAACCCGATCGGCAGGTCGCGGGCTGATCTTGCGGATGTCCACCTGTTGGTCCAGTCCCGTGCCGGCGTTTTCGCGCGTGACGCCGTCGATCTGAACGCGCGCTTGGCCGCGCGCTTCCCGATAGGCCGGCATGACCTTGCCCACGGTCTTGCGCTTGCCGGCAATTTCGATGATGTCGCCGATCTGCAGACCGAGCTTGTCCATGTCCGCGGGATCGAGCCGGGCGAGCCCCCGGCCCATATCCTTGCCCAACGCTTCTGACACCTTCAGTCGCAGAGTCCAGTCCCCGTTGCCCGACATAACCACCCTCCCGAGACCACCCTTGCCTGAAGCTACTTGGACAATTTGATTTCGAGGACGCCGTTTTGGCACCGCTGAGTCATCTGTTGCGCTGAGAAGGTTCCCGGAAGCAGCACTTCCTTGCGATATTTCTTGTCGCCCCGCGCCGCCGTGATGGTCAAGATGTCGTCTCGGACGTCGACCTGGACATCTCCTTCAGCGATGCCGGGCATTTCTGCGACCACGAGAACATGGTCCTTTTCCTCGAAAAGATCAACGACCGGCTCGCGAACCTCGTGGACGACCGCGCGCCCCGTCTGCTCATCCTGGCGCACGTTGCCGAAAGGCTCCACCTTCACTCCTTGCTCCGCACCCAAACCGGTCTTGATGGTAAACCCGTACACCGCGCGCACGCCGCCTTTGGCATCGCGCACCTCCCCGCTCTTGCGCAGCTCTTCGCCTTTTTCGGCGAGTTCGCCCAGTTTTTCCAAAAATGTGCCGAGCCCTCCCAAGAAACCACCCAGGCCCATAAGTTTGTCCTCCCCCGAACTCGAACCGGTCTTTTTATTCTTTGCCATGATTGCTTGCTCCTTTGCCATTGCAACACAGACCATAGTGCCGGATTTTGCTTAAAATCGTTTTGTAATCAATTTGCAAAACGCGCGCGGCTTTCGCCTTGTTGCCCCCGGTTTCTGTCAAAGTCTGCACCAGGATTTCCCGTTCCAGCACCATAACGTTTTGGCGGACCAGATGCTTCAGGGCCGTGGATCCATTACCTTCGGACGCGCGACCACCCGGTCGGCCGGACGTTCCCGAAAGGTCCAGATGGGCAGGCTCAATGCACGTTTCCGCCACAAGGACGGCCCGGCGGATGACATTGCGCAGTTCACGGACATTTCCCGGCCAGGGGTAAGACAGAAGCAACTGCAAGGCTTCAGGGCAAAAACCCGCGAGTTGCTTGTGCAATTCTTCGCAGGTCTGGGCGCAAAAGTGGTCGGCCAGAAAGAGAATGTCATCCCGGCGTTCCCGCAAGGGCGGAATCGGAATGGTGAATTCATTGAGACGGTGAAAAAGATCCTGGCGGAAACGTCCGGCTTCGACTTCGGCCGTAAGATCCCTATTGGTGGCCGCTATCACCCGCAGGTCGATGCCCAGGTATTTGTTACCTCCCACGCGGCAGATCTCCCTCTCCTGCAAGGCGCGCAGAAGCTTGGTTTGCACGCTTACGGGCAGGTTCTGAACCTCGTCGAGAAAGAGGGTTCCTCCTGCGGCCGCTTCAAACTTGCCGGACCGGATTCGGTCGGCGCCCGTGAAGGCGCCCTTTTCGTGACCGAACAGTTCGCTTTCGATTAACCCGGGCTGGATGGCTCCGCAGTCTACCGGCACAAACGGTCCGGAGGCACGCTGGCTTTGCGAGTGGATAGCCCGTGCCACGAGTCCCTTTCCCGTGCCGGTCTCACCGCTCAGGATCACCGTGAAATCCGTCGGGGCGATGCGGGCGACCTCGGTGATCACCTTGGCGATTTGCGCGCTGGACCCCATGAGTTCCGGCAAGGCGGGGTCGCCGCCGCCGCAAGGTCCCCGCCCGATCCTGCTCCGTACTTCGAGAGCCTTGCGAACGGTTTGCAGCAATTGGTCTTTGCTGAAGGGTTTGCTCAGGTAGTCAAAGGCACCGTTTTTTCCCGCCTCCACCGCCGTACTGATGGTGGCGTGGCCGGTGACGATAATGATGGGCATTCCACCATCGATACGGCGCGCTTTTCGCAGAACTTCCAGGCCGCTCATATCCGGCAGATGGAGGTCCAGCAGCATCGCCGCCGGCGCCTCGTGAGAGAGCAGCGCCAGGGCGCTCCGGCCATCCTCGGCATGAATGGTTCGCAGGCCTGCCTTTTTCAACAGTTCGTCGAGGATCGCCCGTATGGGCTTTTCATCATCGACGATAAGGATCTTACTTTGCGCAAAAGCGGTACCGGGCATGAGTCCGACTCTTTCATGTGCACGGGGATGGGGAGACGGAACGTCCAATCCCTCAATTGGCTTCCGGGGCAAGTGTTCCCACGCCGGCTCCGTTTCCACCTTTTTTAGATTTCCGGACTTTTCGGTCTTTAAGCTTGGTTTTCTTGGCAACCACGTCCAGATCCAAACGACCTACACGAATGTCTGGCGCCAGACGCCCTTCGAGGGAGTGAAGCATCCCAAGGAAAATCAACCCGGTTTCCCCCGGCTGAAGCGTTGTATTGATGCGTTCCGCAATGTAGCCATCGCGTTTGTCCAGGAGAGTTTTGCTCACCTCTTTTTGGTGCTGGGCCAGACTTCCCGGCTGTTGAGAATGAAGCGCCGTAAGAACCTGTCGGGCTAACTCGTACTCCTCCAGCAGAAACTGGGGAGATTCGGTGCCGGTTAACCTGGCCCCTTTCGCCATTAAGTCGAGGAGGATCAGGTGGTTCGCACTTCCCGCGTTGGCCAGATCGCGAACGATTTCCACTTCTCGTCCGCAGTTAGGCAAGCCGTCTTGATAAAGCCGAACCCTGTCGAAAGCTAGGTGGAGTCCTTCGATGCGTTGCCTTATCCTTTGCCACATCTCCCCAACAGTTTTGTGATGCCGCTCCCACTTTCTCCGGCCTATCCTTTGGATATAGAGCCGCCGGACCGCCTCACTCATGGTCCCGAGATCAGCTTGGGTATGGATGATAGGAATCCAAATCAACTGCCTTCGCAGATTTGCGGGCATGCCGCTCCTCGCCTCAGCTTTCCAGAATGTTTTTCTCGGGCTTATTCCCGCCGTATCAATCGCGCCGGCGGTTCCGATTCTGCCATTGCCAAGGCCCTGGGAATCGTGGTTCTCAGGGCTTTTGGGCAAGTTCCCGCCAGGCGCTTCGATAACCAAAGCAGCGGCCTGAAGATCAACCGCGGCGGCGATGGCCCGGCGGCGCTGGTCATCTCCGAGCAGCAACGCGCCCAGATCGCCGGTCTGAACGCGGCCATCGACAACACCTCCAAGGCCGTCGCCATGGTGGAAACGAAAAAAACCGAGCCAGCAGCGACTCCCGTCCTCGCGCGCTCGGGAGGATGGCAGCCCCAATTCGGCTTGTTGGCTATTGGTAATGCGCTCTGTGGTACGACAACATCCCTAGCTTACTGTGCTTAATATGCGTTTTCCAGGCTGTCTATTGAGGCAACCTGCAAAAATCTGGTAAACCCTGTTGCGGAAAACGAGTTTTCTACCTTTGATGAGTTTTCTATCTTTCTCGGCAATTCCTGTTAGCAGGGGTCGCCGTGTAGGCCAGTTTTCGCGGCCCAGGAGTCCGCCGGCGGCCGGGCGATTTCGCCATCGTTGCCAAGTCCAAGCCGCACACGTGGAAAGCGGCCAAATCCGCGCCGCGGCCCGATGCCAGCGCCATGGATCCGCCTCCACCTCCGCGGCTCCCAAGGAACTGTATAGCGCCGTAGTACAGAGCATTACGTGCTGCGATGCGTTTGCGGCCCGTGGTCGAGCACGTGCGGAGGAAAAGTTGCCGGCTTTGCTCACCGACATCCAAGACATCGCCAAGGGGTTCAGCCAAACGGACCCGCAGTTTCGGAATCGGCGCTTGTACACGCGGCTGACGGCGGAAGGACTTCATCGGCAACTGATCGAACAGAAAGGATACAAGACCGCGGAACTGCCGACGCCGCGAACCTTGCGAACGAAGCTCAATGATTTGGGATTTCACCTGACCAAGGTGGCCAAGTGTAAACCCAAAAAAAGATCAAACAGACCGATGCCATCTTTGCCAAGTTGAAAGTGGTCAACACGGCATGGCGTGGCGCCACAGGACCTTGCCGCGCTGGTCCAGCTCGAGCACCTGGTTGTTGTTGG
>CAZFGM010000011.1:0-23776 GCA_964518515.1 uncultured Alcaligenaceae bacterium
CAGGCTTCCTTGTCCTTCAAGGTCACGTTGTTTTCGACCCGTGCCCGTTCCCGGTCCGCCAGGTCGGTCTTGAGGGCGTCCAGGGTCGAAGCGCCGAGTTGAACCTTTAACTCGTTTCTTTTGTCGGTCAATTCCTTGCTCAACTCCTCTTTTTCCTGGGCCAGGCGTCGGAAGTCCGCTTCCGTATCCGCCTCGAACAGTTTGAAGAGGTCTTTGATTTCCTGGGACTTGCTCTGGATAGTTCGGCGGTGCACGGAAACATCTTCCTTGCCCAGCGCGGTCAAGGTTAGACCATCGGCCTGGATGACCAGATGACCAACAAGCCCCTGGTGGATTTGGCCGGACGTCAAGGCAACGTCTTTTGGCGGAGCGCCGTCCTCGGCGATGGCCACCGTTCGAGGACCAGCCACGGCAAGCTCGTAGCGCAGTCCGCTGGCTTCAATCCTGGCCTGGGCGTAATTGATCTCGCTTTGCAACTGCTGGAGCTTTGTGACGTCCAGGACATCGGGCCTTTTCCTGGCTTGCAGGTCCCTTTCGAGGTTGGCGCAAATGATTTCCAGCTCATCCAGGACTTGGATTTTCGTATTGCGGGAAGCAATTTGCTCGGCCAATTCCTGGTCGCGGGCAACGCGGTACTGGCATTCCAGCTGGGTAAGCTCGCGCTGCAAATCGGCTTGGGTTTCCTCGGCCTTGGCGATGTCGTCGTCCAGGTTGGCCCACTCGGATTGCGTTTTCTCAAGATCCGACAGGGTTGCCGTGGTCTTCACGGCGATTTCCAGCAATTTCTCCAAGTCCTCGAGTTTTTTTACCTGGCCGGCGACCTCGTCGGCTTGTCTTCTGCTCTGGTCGCGGTTTTTCTTGGCTTGTTCCAATTGCAACAAGCGGCTCCGCAAGTCCCCATCCGCCGCGGTCGCTTGGCGCAATTCTTGTTCGAGGCTAGCGACCCCGTTTGTGGCCAGGGTCAAGGCACCTTTGATTTGTCCGCCTCTTTCGCCTTTCTTGGCGTTTTCGCCGTCTTTTGCCAGCTCTTCCATGATCTCCTTGGGATCGGGCCCGGACCCCTTGATGGTGGCCGCGGTGAGCAGTTTGAAACCATCTTCGGGAAAGTCCTCGACCACGGCGGTCATGTCGTCCTGCCGGCCCCAGAGCAACAGAGCGGCGGCATCCGCGGAGATGGGTAAAACGCCCTGAATCTTATCCAGGGCCTTCTTTTTTCCCTTCAGGACCGTGGCGCTTTCCTTCCATTCCCCCTTGTCATCGGTCAAGGTGCGGGTCAATTCGATGGTCGCCGTTGGTTCACCGTGGGAAAGGGCCAGAACCACGGTGGGCGGACTGTCCGGATCGAAGCGGGAAATGAAGCTGTCGCGCGTCTCTTTTTGCGTCAAGAACATGGCAGCCAGGATGGCATGTTGCACGGTCGTCTTGCCGACGCCGTTGGGGCCGGCAATAACGGTCAGCGGCTGCGCCAAATCGAGAGTGAGATGTTTGAGGTGGCGAACGTGCCGGAGTTGGACGCTGTGGATTCTCATAACGACTCGGCCTGTTGGATCTTTTCCCAGCCGACTTGAATGGCGGCGGCCAAGAGTTCACGCCGGTTGCCATCCGCGGTCAGGTCAAGTTCCGCTTTCAGGGACAGCAAAGCTTCTTTGATCGCTCCCGAGGGCAGCCCGTTCACATCAAGGGTTTGCACGTCAAGGCGGGCACGAGCCGTCCCCCGGCGCTCAACCTGGGCGCCCAGGGCGCGCAGGGTCTCTTCCAGATGATCGAGTTGTGTGCATTCCTTTGCCGCCCACGAGGTCTTGCTTTCGACCTTGAGGCGAATCACAAACCGGGCCGGATCCGGATTCGCTTGCACTTGTTTTAGCAAGTCGTCAACCTTGGGGAGGTCCGCCGGCCCGGAAAGATTGATCAAACACCAGTGGCGTTTGCCGACTTTCACCCGGCGCAACCGCGCCGGCCGACCCTTGGCCACCTTGGCCAGGAGGGCGTAGCCGGCATCGCTGCCGTATTGGTCCGGCTCATGCGTACCGCAATAACAGAAATAACGCTCGCACTCGTCGCCGTCGGGCCAGGGAAGATAAAGGCCATGGAAGTGTCCCAGGGCCACATAGTCCGCGCCCAGAGCTTGCAGGTCCGCTTGGGTAAATGGATACGCATCCATTTCTCCCTCCGGCACCGGCCCGCCTTTCATGGTGCCGTGGGCCACGACCACGCGGAGACTGTCGGGTTTGGACGAAACCGGCAAACGCTTTTCCCAGGGCGCTTCGGCGCTAAATTGGGTCGGGCAGGGATAGGCTTCGACGACGAGTTTTCCTTCCGCCAGCTCGAAGACCTCCGGGGTCAACGCCAACCGCACCGCGCTGTCTGGCTCCAGCGCGTTTTGAAAAATGGTCCACAGTTTATCGGCATCGGCGGGATCGTGGTTGCCTGGGATGCAAATCACCGGAATGGCCTCTCCCAGAGAATTTTTGGGGGCGGACATACTTTTTGCCGCTTCTTCAATGACCGCCTGGTCGATGTGCGGCCCGTCAAAGGTATCGCCGGCGATCACGATGGCGTCGGGCTTGGCTGCCGCGAGGGTGGCAAGGGCCTGGCGAAACGAAATCAACCTTTCCGCGCCGTGCAAGGCGGACTTGCGGCCCAGGTGAAGATCTGAAATATGTGCGATCAGCATGGGTGATTCCATTTCCCGGCCAGAAGTCCACCCTGGCTTTACTGTATGATTGTATCGTGGTTGGTGGTTTTGGAAACAGGGAGCGATCATTTCTCCGCCCTTCGACGAACCTGGGCATGGGATTCTGGGAATCTCGTCCCCAACGGGTTTGGGGGAGATGCAGCGGTTTTTCCGGATGGGAGAAGTGTTTGTTTCCGCAAGGGCCTGAAATTACCGGATCGAGTTCGCTCTGGCTCGCTTTCCGCCAGAATAATACGATTATGCTGGGCGCGGTGAGGTTGAGACAGTCTTTGGCGAGCCGAGCCCCGTGAGGGGCCGGGTTTCGGCGTGGGACAAACCCGGCCGCTTACGCGGCTCGGCTCCCCATAATTTTGTCTCAACAATGGCCGCGTGGAGAATAGATTGCGGTTTATTGTAAAGGATTTGACATGCCCCACGTGCGTCTTGGCCTTCTGTCTTTTTTCTTGTTTCTAGGTTTATTCACTTCGTCAGGGAAAGCCCAAGGCCCTGCCCTGGAGGATCTGTCGGCTTCGCTGCGCGAATTGCTGCTGCAATCCATCCCGCCGACCTTGCATGAGGAGAGTCACAACTGGGGCAGGACCAGCCAGGTGCCCCACGCGGTGCACTGGAAAGGCAAGGGACTGATAAAACGGCCCGAAGTTCACCGCACCGCCCGCAACGACGGGGCCTGGCGCAAGATCAAGCTCACCAGCCGCGACCTGAAACGGACGTTGGTCTTCAAGCTCAGCGACCAGAAAAGCGCCGGGCCCAATAAGATGACGATGAACGCCTTTTTGTCCTTCCAGGCAGGGATCGAGTTCGAGCAGCAGATCTGGGAATCGGGAATCCGCCTCTACAGCGGCAGCACGCGGGCGCGCTTGCGCGTCAACTTGCCCCTGGTGATGGAAGCCAGCGTCCGGGTGGAACCGGGAAAAAGTTTCCTGCCCGACACGGTGTTCCGCCTGCGCATCGTGAAGGCCGACCTGAGTTATGACCAGCTGGTGGTGGAACACATCGCCGGCATCGGCGGCAGCGCCGCCAAGCTGCTGGGCGATGCCCTGCACCACACCGTCAAACAGCTTCGGCCATCGCTGGAACGCGATCTTTTGGCCAAGGCCAACGCCGCCATCGTCAAGGCGGGCGACACCCGCGAAATCCGCATCGGCCTGGGATCGCTTTTTGGCGAGAAGAAAAAATAGTGTAACCGTTCACCCATTTTCATCAAAGGGGCCTGGGGTGAGGGTTTTTCACTTTCCGAGCCGGAAGCGTCAGCGACGGTCTGTTTGGGCCTTATGGGCCGTCGCTGACGCTTCCGGCTCGGAAAAAATCAGCCAGTTCCGAGTGGAGGCGCGGAAGCGTCAGCCTTGATCGAAAAGGTTCTGCGGTTTGTTTTAGCCCCGTTCACGGGACTTTCCGCGCCAGCGGTTTAGGCCCGCCGTTCACGGCGGGTGGGAGGGGTTCCTGGGGCGGGGGTGGATTTCCTCAACCCGCCCTCAAGGCGCTCGAGAAAATTGGTCCGGACGCCAAAGAAGCGGTTCCAAGCCTGAGGGATTAGCGGTTCAATCGAAATGAAGCAATTCGCCAAGCCGTCATGCAAGCGTTGAAGAAAATCGACAAGGAATAAGCCAGCGCCGGCACGTTGATTGTAAAGGGGACGTCGAAGCGCGGCCCCGGAGAACCGCAAGTTCCCGGCACCCCCGTTTCCCGGCCCCCAAAAGTGCATCAGTGTGTCGGACCGACGCGCGCAAAAAGATGTTCTCAACTCGCACTGCCAGGGCATGGGGCATCGTCTTGATCGTGGTGAGGGTGTTTCGGGAGTAAATTGCTTACCAAAATGGGAGGAGGGCAGACCGGCGATGCGTCAATAACTTGTTGTGGTTTCGCCGCGTAGCCATCCGCTAAGAGAAGTTGGCCGCTCATTATCTGGGCATGCTCTCGCTCGCGATTATCTTCCAACCTTTTGTGACGCGATCACCCGACACGTCCAAGAGCGACAACGATTAGGGTTTCACGCGCTTGAGGGTTTGCTCCGCCTCACGCTTTCGAATAGCATCGCCGGTCCCGCGGGAGAGTTCTTCGATGAAATTGCGAGCTTCCGGTGTGTTGATGATCTCGAGCAATTCCAGGGATCGAAGCGTTGCAAGCGTGGTGGGGTGCGGCGCGGCGCTGGGCAACTTGTCGAGCACCCGAGTGATTCGGCCCACGGCTTCGGGAGACAAAGGCCTGGCGAGCGCCTGGCACAGCGCCGCTTCGGCAAGCTCGGCCGAATTGGTCAGTTCCTTCGTGGCGTTTTCGCGAACCTGGTAGCTGTCGCTATCAAGCTCATCGATCCATTGCTTGAACTTTTGATGTTTATCCTGGCTGGCCGGGCGTGTCTTCTTTCTGAGCAAGTTGATCGCCTGCCCCGGCGACTGCTCAAGAGTTCCAATCGCCAGGTAGGCACGCTGCGGATCGCTCGCCTGCAAGTCCTGCCAGAGCTGCTCGAGGCGTTCCGCGGGTAATTTGGCGTTTGCCGACGTCTTCGGTAGTTTCTTCTTCCAGTCCCAAATCAAAATGGTCGTGTCGGCAGACGCAGACACGAGGAATTGGCCATCAGGAGAGAAACATAAGGAGCTTATTTCGCCACGATGTCCTTCGAGCTTTCCGAGCTGCTTGCCGGTGAGGGCGTCCCACAGAGCCACGACTTCCCGGTCCAGGCAACCGGCGACGAATTTGCCGTCGGGCGACACGACGAGAGGAGCCCAGTCGGTCTGTCTCGATTTGCAGTCCAGTTTGCAAATGGTTTTGCCGGTCGCTTTCTCCCAAACAAGAACTGCCTTGCCGACCCTGGCGTCGTCGGCGTCCCTGGAAACGAGGACCCGTCCGCTGGGCGACACCGCGACAACCGAGCCAGGTGCGTCGGGATAGCTTCGGATCAGCTTTCCTGTTTCGCAATCGTGGAAGCGATAGCCCGGTTTGGAAGTGACGGCAATCCATCGGCTATCCGGCGACACGCAATAGCCCGACAAGAAATACAGCATGGGAATGTCGGCGATCTTCTCGAGGCTGGTGGACGACTTTCGTTTCCAGATCTGCAAGGTATCGAAATGGTGATAGTCGTCCTTGTTTGGGCCGGCATTGAAGGCATTGACCAGGAGAAAACGACCATCGGGCGAAAATGTGAAATCGTGGATCTGGCACGGCACTCCATCCACCTTGACGAGCTGCTTGCCCGATGCCGCGTCGCACAGTCGAATTGAACTTTTCAGGTAGCCGTTGGGGGTTGGGCGAAACATGAATCCGAAATTCGGCCCGTTCCCGTAAGCGACCGTGCGGGCGTCGCTGGATAGCTCAAAGGCATGGGCCCTTTCGGGAACAAGTTTCGCTTGCCGCAAAAAGTTCCCCTTCAGGTCCCAGAAAGTCAGGCCCTCATGAATGGTCGCGTGATGGCGATTCACGTCATATTGGCAATGCACGAGTAGTGTCTTGCCGTCGGAAAGGAAGCGAGCAGATGGGGTTCCGCCAAGGCGACGGTTAACGGGCAAAAGTTCCTTTCCGGCTGCCAGGTCCCAGAGGTGAATGGCATGATCGCTGCCGCCGCTGGCCAGGATTTTTCCATCAGGCGAAAAGGCGAAACGCGTCGGATGTTCTTCCGCCGGCACGGTCAGAGTGCGTGCGAGCTTGCCCGTTTCGACTTCCCAAAAGCTGATCTCGCCCGTATCCCGGCCGGTAACGACATGTTTGCCATCGGGCGAAAATACAGGGCCAACCTCGTTCCACTGCTCAGCAATTTTTCGCACATGTCGGCCCGTCTTGATCTCCCAGATATCGACACCGCCGTACGCGATGCGGATGGCCAGCAGTTCGCCGTTGGGCGATACGGCCGCGTCTCCTGGCCGTTCACGCTCCTTTTTCGAATTGATGCGCCGCATTTCCTTCCCTGTTTGCACGTTCCAGAACGCGATGTCGTCCGGGCGTGCCTGGATGAAAACCCCTCCGTCCGGCGTGAAGGCGTGGCAGAATTCATCATAGGAGTCGCGCGGCTTGGCCTTGATTTGGTGTGATAATTTGCCCGATTGGAGGTCCCAGAGAAAGGTGTTTCCGTCGCCGTCGGCCGACGCCAACCAGCGCTTGTCGCGGGAAAAGACCAGGCCTTCGCACACGTCTTTCTTGCCCGCAAAGCGATGGAGGATTTTGCCGCTAAGCGATTCCTGTACGCCGAGCTCGCCGCTGTCGGTGCGGCCCGCAAACAGGCTACCATCAGGCGAAACCGTGGCGCGAAAGAGGCCTTTTTCCTGTCGGCTGCTACGAAATGCGATCGATTGGCCGGTGCGTGCGTTCCACACGCCGACGTCGAACCAGATTGTCGACGACGAGATGTGCTTGCCGTCCGGGGAAAACGCCAGGGACGAAACATACGCCGCATGTCGCAGCCGAGTCGTGCCGATGCGCGCCACGGCGTTGGGCGGCAGCGGGTCACCATGGGCGTCGGTCGCCGGGCGCCCCTTGCCGGCTTGTTGTGCATATGCCAATGAGAAAAAAGAGAGTGCCGCCAGGGACAACGCAAGCGTCGCGCGAAGCACGAATCGGATCATGAGTCCTCCTTGTCAAGGCCATCGTAACAAGAAGAAATCCTGACAACAAGCACTCTTGCCCAGCGTCCGAGCAGGGTTCAAGGATCTTGTAGTTGATGTGGGCGTTCACTTGTACGCGATGCATCAAGGAAATATGGACAAACGACTGGGGGAAAGACCGCCCATTGCTGCGCGCTTCGGTCACATCGGCCGACGCATCGAACAGCCCCCAGTGCGCGCAGCGAATCCGGGAAGCCCCTGGCCATTTTGTCACTTTGTACCACGTCCGGCGCGGTGCCGGTCCAAACTCGCTATATCCTGTTTGGACAGTGGCCCGGAAACGGCGAGGGCATGGCCGGCCTCGAATGGCGTTGTCGTTGGACGTTATCTGCGGATTGAACTACTCCGTGGGACAGGAATTGACGCGAGTGGAGTTTTTCATGGTGTAAGTTAAATACTTTTAAGTGGTTGGAGAAATTTTGACTCGTGCCAAGGGGGAAATCCGGTGACGGCCAGTTCCCGGTGAAGCCTGGGTTTTTTTGAACGGAGGTCCAAAGAGCTGGCAGCTGAGTGAAGCCCGTTTGGACAGGGAAGATGATTATCTTTTTGATACACCCCCTAATGGAACTTGAACACTTCGGGCTGTTTTTCGCATTTTCTTTAGGCCGGGATAGGGTTTAGGAAAAGGGGGTGAGTACCAAGTTGAACTTGGAACTCTTGGCCATTTCCGGGTCACTTTTTTGACCGGGGTCCGGAGGGCTGGACGGAAAAAAAATGTACCAAGGAAATACCTTCTTCGGTCGGTTGATACCATGTCCGTGGTGTCTGGATTGTGATTAGCTCTTTATCGGAGTATGCTGGAGAAAAAGTTGAATCCCCGGAAATCTCCCATGAATGACAATCCCTTTCGCAAGCTGCCGTCGGTGAACGAGGTGCTGGAGTCGCCGGCCATTCAATCGCTGGAAACGCAACATGCCCACGACCTGATCGTGGCGGCCGTTCGCCAGGAGCTGGACGAGGTCCGCCGCCGGCTGGGGCAGGGCGATGCGCTCGACGGCCACGCCAACGCCGAGATGATTTCCGAGCGCGTGGCCCAGCGCCTGGAGCGGGAGTTTGTGCCCAAGCTGCGTTCGGTCATCAACGCCACCGGCATCGTGCTGCACACCAACCTGGGGCGGGCGCCGGTCGCCGAGGAGGCGGCACGGGCGGCTTACGAGGCGGCCCGCGGCTACCTAAACCTCGAGCTCGACCTGGATACCGGCAAACGCTCGTCGCGCCAGGTGGCCATCCGCGAGTGGGTGTGCCGGCTGACCGGCGCCGAGTCGGCGACCGCGGTCAACAACAACGCCGCCGCCACCGTCATCGCCCTGCGCGCCCTGTGCCAGGGCCAGGAAGTCGTCGTCTCGCGCGGCCAGCTCATCGAGATCGGCGGCAGCTTCCGCATCCCCGAGATCATGGCCGTCAGCGGCGCCATCCTCAAGGAGGTCGGCACCACCAACATCACTCGCCTGAGCGATTTCGAAAAGGCCATCGGCCCGAACACCGCCGCCCTCATGCAGATTCACACCAGCAACTACCGCGTTTCCGGCTTCACCGAGTCGGTGCCGCTGTCGGACCTGGTGGCCCTGGGGCACAAGCACGGCCTGAAGGTGATCGACGACATCGGCAGCGGGGCGATGCTGGATTTCGCCCGTTTCGGTTTTCAGGGCGAGCCGGTGGCCAAGGACAGCATCGCCGCCGGGGCTGACCTGGTGCTCTTTAGCGGCGACAAGCTGCTCGGCGGGCCGCAAGCCGGCATTCTCGCCGGCGGCAAGGAGTGGATTCAGAAGATCGAAAAGGATCCGCTGATGCGGGCCTTCCGCCTCGACAAGATGACGCTGGCGGCGTTGGAAGCTACGTTGCGGCTTTATCTCAACCCGGAAAAAGCCCTGGCCGAAATTCCCGGATTGCGCATGCTGGCCGTTCCCCTGGAGGAACTGCGGCAGCGAGCGGAAAACCTGGCCCAGCGCCTGGGCGAAATCGACGGCCTGGCGAGCGTCCGGGTCGCCGAGGATGTGGCCTTCGTCGGCGGCGGCTCCTTGCCCGATCAGGCCATGAAAACCTGGGTCGTCGAAATCGCCGCGAAAAACCTGGGCGACGCCGACCTGGCCCAACGTCTGCGCAGCGCCACCCCCGCCGTCATGGCCCGCCTCCGCGATGGCAAGGTCGTGCTCGATGTGCGAACCATTTTCCCGGCCCAGGAAACGGATTTGGTTCAAGCCGTGATGCGCGTTTTTTGAAACTCCCGCGGGTCATCGCAAACCGTTCACGACAAGTTGCCCAGCGACCGTCCTTAAATGCGGGCGATCGGCTTTTGGCCAAAATCCATTCGTCGTCATTGGGGGTCTACTTTTGGCCGGGCTTTTCCCTGGCTAACTTTTGGGCCGCCAGGTGCCGCAATGCGTCGTAGACCAGCGGCAACAGTTCAGCGGCGGCCTGCGGATTGCCGGCCTCGATGGCTTTCAGGAGGTGGGTGAACTCGGACATGATGTGGGAATCACGGAGAATCCAGCACGTCCCGCCAATAGGCAGGCATGCCCTGGAAGGCCGACTGATAAGTCGCTTCGAGAGGAACGGGAACGTAGTCGTCTGCGGTCAAAAAAATCGGCATTTCTTTGAGGGAAGAACGAAAAGCTGTCGGCTCGATGAATGCTTCCGGATACGGACTGGCAAGATACGAAGCGAGGGTCAGCGGTTTGTCAGGAGGCAATACGAAGTCGTTGTCGGTGAATTCGTCCCAGATAGCCTTGTGGATTCCTTGAGGGTCTTGCTTGCCGGGTGGAAAAAGATCAATGATCAAGACCGAAATCCCTTCTCGAAGGACTTCCACAACCCAAGCGACGAACTTGTCCAGGCGGTATCGACTTCGTTTGGTTTCCGCAGCAACACGTCGAATCGCGCCGACGACTCGATGATCGTCACTGCGACGGATACTCAAGACCTTCTCTGCATATTCGGGATGCGTACAGACATCGTGAAATGAAGCCCGCAGCGGGGAATCGTGGCTGGAGCGCAATTTCCCGCGATAACCAGGATCGGCCCAGGGCACCGCCGGGTCGGGCAATTCAACAAATGCTGGCGCTGGAGCATCGCGGTGATTCTCGCATAGTGAATAGTGGGACGAAGGAAGTACGCCGTTGTTCAATCCTACACTGATCGCCGAAGCCCAACCCAGATAGAAGCTGTGAAAGATCCCAGCTTCGACGCGTGAATCGGCATATGGCACCTCCGCTGGAATCGTACTTTCTTTAGAAAAAGGCTGCGCGTCAAGCAGCAAGTTCATTCCAGGTATTCCTTGAAGTCATCGAGCGGGGCGTCGAAGTCCGGGGCCATCCAGAATTCCGCTTTGCGATAACTGCCCGCCTGGAGAAAATGGTATTCGACCCCAAAGGATACCCAAAGTCGATTTCAGACAGTTCCTTCAAAAGGAACTTAACGTCCTCAACCCATGACAGGACTTCCATTTTGCACCCTTCGTTAGAATACTTCTGATCTATTGCTTTGCCAAGAATGATCGCGTAATCTCGGATATTTTCCAAAAAGTCCCTGGTCTCTCAGTCGAAGATTGGACAAAATAATCGAATCTCCTGGAAAAAGGAACAAGGTGACCGCATGACCAAGAGCTTGAAAATCATCCCCGACAAGTGCACCGGCTGCATGCAGTGCGAGCTGGCCTGTTCCTGGGTGCAGACGGGCACGTTTCAGCCGTCGCGCTCGGTGATCCGTGTCAACATCTTCGATGAAGAAGCCAGCTACGCCCCGTACACCTGCTTGCAGTGCGACGAGGCCTGGTGCATGACCGCCTGCCCGGTGAACGCCATCGCCATCGATCCGGTCACCGGGGCCAAGGTGGTCCTGGACGGGGCGTGCGTGGGCTGCCACCTGTGCACCATCGCCTGCCCGTTCGGCACGGTGTTCACGCTGCCGGGCACGGACAAGGCGAGTAAATGCAACCTGTGCGGCGGCCAGCCGGCCTGCGCCACCGCCTGCCCCACCGGGGCCATCGAATGGCTGCCCGGCGACGGCGCCGGCAGCTGGTTCGGGCCGTGGGGGGATAAGGTGCAGCAGCGCTATCAGGAAGCGATTAAGACTTAGCCAAAGGTCTTTCCTTAAGAACTTGGATGTCTGGAATTTGATAACTTTGGATAAAAGGTAAATAATGTCCCTAATTAAAGCACCATGGACTGAAGATCAAGTAAAATCCCTCAATGCTTTTCAACAAGCAGGAAAAATTCATCCTTTTACTTGTGGAAAAAATAGCAATCATGTTTTGGTGGCCGAATCCGGGGGGTGGAAATGCCCAAAATGCAATTATTCACAAGATTGGTGCCATGATTTCATGGCAAATTGGGAATGGAGAAAGGCAAGAAAAAGCCAGGATGGAAAATAGGAGCAAATCATGCGTAAATATCGCGAATTCTGGCAATATCTGGTAGTTGATCCTGCGGTATGCTTTGGCAAACTGACTTTCAAGGGTACACGGGTGCCGGGTGCAGACGGTATTACGCCTGGTTGCCGAAGAGGGGAGCGTCGAGTACGCTTTGAAAAATTATCCACGGGTCGGGCGGGAGGCGGTAGCGGAAGCTGTTGAACTGGCCGGCGCCGCCCTGGTGAAATTGTGCCGGGCGGCCCCAACCAATGGAGACCAGGAACCCCCGGCGCATTGGGATAGGCTACGCCCGAAATCCAAAATAGGTAGGGAACCTTGCCGTGGAATTGGTAAGCTATCCTTAAGGCGTTTGATAAGTTTGTAGTGCGGGCTTTAGCCGCCTTTAGCCCGTTTTTCGAGAGGAACCCGCATCTACGAACCCTCAAATTTCCTCTGAATCCTTACCGTTGCCATGGCCGCTCCCGACGAAATCCGCCAGCTCGTCCAGCACTTCGACGACAACATCGAAGCCTACACCTCGTCCGCTTACAACGAAACCCAGGCCCGCATCGAGTTCATCGATCCCCTATTCAAGCGCCTGGGCTGGGACATCGACAACACCCAGGGTTTCGCCGAGGCCTACAAGGACGTGGTCCACGAAGACGCCATCAAGATCGGCGACGTGCTGAAAGCCCCAGATTACTGCTTCCGCGTCGGCGGCACGCGTAAATTCTTCCTCGAAGCGAAACGCCCGGCCGTCCACCTCAAAAGCGATCCGCTGCCCGCATACCAGCTCCGCCGCTATGCCTGGTCCGCTGGCCTGCCCCTGTCGATCCTGACCAACTTCGCCGAGCTGGCCGTCTACGACTGCCGCGGCCGGCCCTCGCAGAATGATAAAGCCTCGGTCGCCCGCACACTGTACCTGACCTACCGCGAATACGTTGACCGCTGGGACGAGATCGCCGGCATCTTCGGCCGCGACGCCGTCTACAAAGGCTCCTTCGATAAGTACGCCGAATCAAATAAAGCCAAGCGCGGCACCGCCACCGTGGACATGGCCTTCCTCGAAGAAATCGAAGGCTGGCGCGAAACACTTGCCCGCAACTTCGCCCTGCGCAATCCCGACCTCAGCCAGCGCGAGCTCAACTATGCCGTCCAGGCCACCATCGACCGCATCCTGTTCCTGCGCATGTGCGAGGACCGCGGCATCGAGCGCTACGGCCAGCTCTTGGGAGTG
Source organism: uncultured Alcaligenaceae bacterium (assembly GCA_964518515.1). Taxonomy (GTDB): domain Bacteria; phylum Planctomycetota; class Planctomycetia; order Gemmatales; family Gemmataceae; genus CAZFGM01. The sequence goes on from CAZFGM010000011.1 coordinate 12,873, forward strand.
TGCAACGGCCCCGCCATTTACCCGCGGCTGTTCCAAATCTTCCGGGATGCCGACGACCGCTACAACTCCGGGCTGTTTTACTTTCATCCCGAGCCAGGCCGCGCCGAGTCGCCCGATGAATTGACGCCTTTCCTCAAGCTCGACGACAAGCCGCTCAAGGACATCATCACCAGCCTCTATTACCCGCAAAGCCCGTATGAGTTTTCCGTCCTCTCGGCCGAAATTCTCGGCCAGGTCTATGAGCGCTTTCTCGGCAAGGTCATCCGCCTGACCGAAGGGCACCAGGCCAAGGTCGAGGAAAAGCCCGAGGTCCGCAAGGCCGGCGGCGTCTACTACACGCCCAGCTACATCGTCGATTACATTGTCAAAAATACGGTCGGCAAGCTGCTTGGTCCGATTGCAATAGAGAACGGCGCCAGCGCTCGGCCTGGGTCCAGCGCTCGGCGCGGGTCTCCCGACCCCGCCGAACCGCCGACCGAAGGTCTCCCCGGCCCGCACTACACCGGAGACCTTCGGTCAGGGGCCTGGGCGGGGTCGGGAGAACCGCGCCCAACTCCTTCGCTCACGGCGCGCCAGGCCGCCAAGTTGCGCATCCTCGACCCCGCCTGCGGCTCCGGCTCCTTCCTGCTCGGGGCCTACCAATACCTGCTCGACTGGCATCGCGACTGGTACGTGAATGACGGCCCCGAGAAGCACGCCAAGGAGCTTTACCAAACGGCCGGCAACGTCTGGCGCCTCGCCACCACTGAAAAACGCCGCATCTTGCTCAACAACATCTACGGCGTCGATATCGACCCGCAGGCCGTCGAGGTCACCAAGCTTTCGCTTCTGCTCAAAGTTCTCGAAGGCGAATCCAAGCAAACCCTCGAACGTCAGCTGAAACTGTTCCACGAACGCGCTTTGCCCGACCTCGCCAGCAACATCAAGTGCGGCAACTCACTGATTGGCCCGGATTTTTACGAAAACCACCAAGGAACTCTGTTCGAAGAAGACGAAAAGTATCGCCTTAATGTTTTCGACTGGAACGCCGAGTTTCCCCAAATCATGAAGGCAGGTGGGTTTGACGCAGTGATTGGCAATCCGCCGTACATACGCATGGAGGAGTTCGTACTTCTCAAGTCTTACCTTCGAAAAAGGTATCTCGTTCATGATGAGCGTACAGACTTTTATGCTTATTTTATCGAGCGCGAGCACGTCCTTCTTCGCGAGGGTGGGAAATTCGGAATGATTGTCTCCAACAAGTTTCTTCGAGCAAATTACGGGCGGAAAGTTCGGCAGTTCCTGGCGAAAACCGCGGCCGTTGACCGAATCCTCGACTTGGCCGGCCTGCCCGTTTTTCGCGCGGCAACTGTCCGAACCCTTATCTTGCTCACCACCAAGGGCAAGGCGAAGAGTTCAGCCTTGTACTCGCCGCCACTTGATCGAGGCACGTTTCTTAGTGTCGAAAGCGGTACGAAAACTCTTCAAGCCGCGGCGGACGCGATCGCGTATTCAATCAGGCAAAGCTCATTCAAAGGCCCCACTTGGCATCTCAACCGGCGCGAGCATGCCGAATTGTTGCGACGATTGCAGCGTGCAGAGAATACCCTGGCGGAGGTCGTTGATGGGAAGATATGTAGGGGGATAGTTTCCGGGTTAACCGAAGCTTTTGTGATTTCGGCGGCGCAAAGACGCGACATCCTGGCGAAGAACCCCGAAGCCAAGGAGATCATTCGGCCATTTCTGCAAGGAAGAAATATTCGCCGATATTACTACGAGTGGGATGGGGATTACCTCATCTATACGCACCATGGGATCGACATGAAGACGTATCCCAAGGTCATCGACCATTTGCGGCCGTTCAAAGGGCAACTGGAGGCTCGAGCGACGAAGCAGCGCTGGTATGAGCTGCAACAGCCCCAGCTGGCATACAAGGAGTTTCTGGAGCGTCCGAAAATTATCTTTCCGGATATCGCGACGACATGCCGCTTCGCTCTAGACACGCGCGGGCACTTCGGTGCCAACACCGTGTATTTCTTGCCCACCGCGGATCTTTACCTTCTCGGTTTGCTGAATTCCCAGCTGGCCTTGTTCTACTTCACAGAAACTTGTGCAGCCCTTGAAGGAGCCGGGGAACCGTATCTGCGCTTCTTCGGCCAGTACCTGGAAGGATTTCCCATTGTTGAGTCAAGCACCGCACCTAAGCGACGCGAAAAAATAGAAACACTCGTCGAGCAAACCCTGGCATTGCATCGGGGACTGCCGCGGGCACGAACAGCGCACGACAAGACCGCGCTGCAGCGCCAAATCCACGCCATCGACCGGCAGATCGACCGCCTTGTTTACGAACTCTACGGGCTAACGGAGGACGAAATCAAGATGGTCGAGGAAGGCGACTTCCCTAGTAAACTCACCCAGAGCGTTGCGGAGATAGAAAACGCGGAGAATTCCCAATGACCACACATGGCCAGGGAGACTGTCAAGGGAAGACATGCTTCTGGGACACTGGGACACCCCAGCCTCGGTGGTCCACCATCTTTTTGGGTGTATAATCCTTTTGTCGCCCGGGGGCTGGGATTGCTGAGCGGTTGGCTTTACCAAAACGTAAAGATGGGAGAATAACCCATGAACGGCTGGACCGGCAAGCTGCTGCGCGTCAACCTGACCTCGGGTCAGGCGTGCGTCGAAAATATTCCCGAGGCCTGGCTGCGCGATTACATCGGCGGCCGCGGCGTCGCCGACCGCTATCTGTGGAAGGAGCTCGATCCGCGGGTCGAGCCGCTTTCTCCGGACAACAAGCTGATCTTCGCCTGCGGGCCGCTCACCGGCACTCCCGTGTCGTGCGGCGCCCGTTACATGGTCGTCACCAAGGGGGCGCTGACCGGGGCGATCACCACGTCCAACTCCGGCGGGCATTGGGGGCCGGAGCTGCGCTTCGCCGGCTACGACCTGCTCTTGATCGAAGGCAAGGCGGCGCAACCGGTTTACCTGTGGATTTACGACGACCTGGTCCAAATCCGCGATGCCCGCGCTTACTGGGGCAAGACCGTGTCCCAGACGGAAGACGGCATCCGCAAGGAGCTCGGCATCCCACCGCTGCGGGTTTCCTGCATCGGGCCGGCGGGGGAAAAGCTGGTCCGCTTCGCCTGCATCATGAACGACAAGCACCGGGCGGCCGGGCGCTCGGGTGTCGGCGCGGTCATGGGCTCGAAGAACCTCAAGGCCGTCGCTGTCCGCGGCACGCGCGGCCTTCCCATCGCCAGGCCGGCGGAGTTTTTGAAAGCCGTCTGGGACATGCGCGGGCGCATGGCCGTCAACGAAGGCCGCAAGGGCCTGGGCGAATTGGGCACGGCCTCGACCATCGACCTGACCAATACCTTCGGCGGCTGTCCCACGCGCAACTTCGAGAGCGGCCAGTTCGAACATGCGGAGAACATCAACGGCAACGCCATCAAGGACACGCGCATGCTGACCAACAAGGCGTGCTTCGCCTGCACCATCGCCTGCGGCCGGGTCACGCGTCTGCCGGGAGACATGGCCAACAAGTACCTGGTCAACACGCACCCGCGCAACTGGAAGATCGCCGGCGAAGGGCCGGAGTACGAGGCTGCCTGGGCTTTGGGTGCCGATACGGGCGTCGGCGATCTCGATGCCGTCCTCAAGGCCAACTGGCTGTGCAACGACCTGGGCATGGACCCCATCTCGATGGGCGCCACCCTGGCGGCGGCCATGGAGCTGTACCAGCGCGGCGTGTTGACCGATAAGCAGGTCGAGATGCCGCTGCGCTTCGGTTCCGGCGAGGCCCTGGTCCGCATGGTCGAGGCCACCGCCTACCGCGAAGGTTTCGGCAACGAGTTGGCCGAGGGCAGCAAACGGCTGGGGGACAAGTTCAAGCATCCCGAGGTGTTTATGGGGGTCAAGGGCCAGGAGTTTCCCGCCTACGATCCGCGCGGCTTCCAGGGCATGGGCGTCGCCTATGCCACGTGCAATCGCGGCGCCTGCCACTTGCGGGCCTGGACGCCGGCCCTGGAGACCAGCAAGCCGGGAATTGCCCACACCACCGACGGCAAGGCCGAGTGGGTCGTGGCCGAGCAGAACAAAAGCACCGCCCACGACGCCACCGGCATCTGCCTGTTCACCGGCTTCGCCGGCGGCACCCTGGCCGACCTGGCCGCCTGCACCGCCGCCGCCACCGGCATTCCCTTCACCCTCGACGACTTCGTCAAGGCCGGCGAGCGCACCTGGAACCTCGAGCGCCTGTGGAACCTCAAGGCCGGCTTCACCGCCAAGGACGACACCCTGCCCGAGCGCCTCCTTAAAACCCCGCACAAAGCCGGCCCCGCCAAGGGCGTGACCGTGCACCTCGACCAGATGCTGCCGGCGTATTACCAGACGCGCGGCTGGGACGAGAACGGCGTGCCGAGCCGGGAGAAGCTGATGGAGCTTGGGTTGGCGTCGGTGTAGGATTGGGGGCCAAGTCGAGGGCCAGCGGCGGGAGGAAGAAATGAAAATCGACGATATCCATTTGGTTGGACGACATCGTTGAAAAAAGGGCATGCCTTATGTCCATTTCATTCAAATGCCCCGAATGCAGGGCGTCGCTGAAACTGGCCAACGCGGCGCTGGCAGGAAAGAAGATCAGGTGCCCTAAGTGCGCCGCGGTGGTAGTAGCCCCTGCAGCCCAGAAACCGGTTTCGCGGCGAGAAATCGAGGACGAGACCCAGCCGAAGCATCCCAGCCTTGATTTCGAGGGGAAATACGAGGAGGAGGATGGTTCCCAGGAAAAGAAGAAGCGGCCGCAGCCTGTTTCCTTCTGGGGCCGCTATGGTCTGTTCGTCGGCATTGGAGGCGGCGCAATTGTCGCGGCCGCGGCGGTGGTTTTGGTTCTAACCATAGGAAGAGGCGGGGACAAGGAGGGGAGACCGAGCACAGATAACTCCAAAGACAAACCTGAGGACAAGAACCTCAAAATTCCTGAATACTCTCCAGCTCGTGAAGCCCAGCTGGCTGCGGAGCGCGGAAAAAATCGCCAGAAACTCGCCCAGGAGGAGAGAAAGGCCCTCATAGAACTTGCCAAGTTGCCCGACCGTGCCAACCATCCCAGGGGATTGGCACGCTTGGATGCTGGGTTAAGCTTGTTCGCTTTTTCTCCTGACGGGAGCCTTTTTGCAACTTGCACAAGTACCGACTCGGACATCAGTGTTTGGAATCTTCGCACAGGGAAATATTTTCAAACTTTAAAAGGACATTTAAAAACGGTATACAAAATGGCCTTTTCCCCGGACAACCTCTTCCTGGTATCCGGAAGTGAGGACAGGTCGCTGCGCATCTGGGACTTGAAGACCGGCGAAGCAAAAAAGGTCGTTACGATGAAGGGAAGTGTTCATGAGGTTGCTTTTTCCCCGGATGGAAAACTGTTGGCCTACATAACAGAAACCACATTCGGAGGGGGAAGATCGGTTCACGAAACCCGAATTGTTGATTTTGCTACCGGGAAGGAGCGGGCAAACCTCCTAGGACTCCTTGGCCAGATGCTCTTTTCTCCCAATGGAGCCTTTCTTTACACAAAAAGCGGACTTTACAATGGTATTCTTTGGGACCCCAATACGGGCCAAAAAATCCGGGAGTTGGCCTTACCCCATTTGGTGTTCGCCGGGGCTTTCTCGCCTGATGGCTGGAGATTGGCCCTTGGTTGTTTCGATATGAAGAACCCAAACAAAGGTCATTTGGTCATCTGGGATTTAGCCAAAAACGAACACCGCACCATTTCTGATTTCCAAGAAGGTATCCAGTGGGTGGCGTTCTCACCCGACGATAGATGGCTGGCTTGCAATTCCAGCAAAGAGTCTTTGCTACGCGATCCGTTCACTGGAAAAGGCCTGAAAACCTCGGACGTAAAGGGTCGGTTCGTCTTTTCCCCGGGAGGAGAAATCGTGTATGTTTTAAACAAGGGCTACAACATTTTCGCCACGGCCGCCTTTACGGGAGAATAATGGCCAAGATTCCTGATTTCAAAAACCTTGAAGAAGCTGTCAATTTCTGGGATACGCATGATTTTGAAGATTACCTGGACGACACGGAACCTGTGAGCTTCACCGTGCGAATTGCACAGCGTCGCAAGTGCCTGACCATTCCGGTGCCTTTGAAAGTTTTTAACCGGATCGTAAAACTGGCGGCCAAGCGTAAGCGGCCCGTTGAGGAGTTGGTTTCGGACTGGTTAACGAAAATGGCCGAATCTGTTTCCCAATGATAAGTCGAAGACCTTGAATTAGGGAAAGAAAAAGGCGTGCCGAGTCGGGAGAAGTTGATGGAGCCGGGGTTGGCTTCGGTGTAAAATTCATTATCCAAAAATGAAGAACTCATTGAGAATCTGTGATGGCCAAGCAGGCAACCACCGGGGCATCTCTGCCGCTTGGGGCAAAGGTTTTCGCGGCCAGCCGTGGTCCTTTGGGAAGAGTTCATCGGGAAAGTGAGATCACCGAGGAGGAAGCGGTGGCGCGGCGAAAAGCTGGCCAGGACATCGTGGTCTGCGGCCCTGACCACAAGGCCAATCGTCGCCTGGCCCGAAAGATCGAAGCAACCATAGGGCCAAGCGTACGACAGGATCCTCATGAGAAGGCCGGGCCTTACGCTCTACCGCACTATCAACAAAAATCTGGCTTCCAAGGCCATTCCTTTTACGAGACGGCCAATCGAAGGGCGGCGAGAAATCAATGAAATACTTTACTCCAGAACTATTCATTAAAGGCAATTCCCCTGATGATGATGTGGTAGATCAGGCTGAAGCCGAATGGGAACGTGCCAGCGCGCGTTACCGGCGGCATTACCGCAAAATTGCCAGGCATTTACCGGAATCTTTGCGAGCTTTCAACGACCAGTGTTGCCTGCACGATGCCGACGTTTTTGGTCCGGCCCGGCTATCCGTGCACACCCTCCCCTGGGGTTTTTTGGACGTGGTAATTGTGGCCCAAAACACCAATACCCTTGTCCCGGAGCACCTGAATACCTTGATGTTTCTTCAATACGGCGTCACGGCTGAACCGTCCGTGGATGTGCCGGTGTCGTCCGAGGTTTTCTACCCGGGCCGGACCATCTGGCTTTACGATGAAATCGACCTGATCAAACCCGGGATTTTCTCCCACGAAATCCTTTTCAGCGACGGCCGGGTTGTGAAACTCTGCTTTCGTGAGTTCCGTTTCCAAATCGCCCCCATGGTTCCAGCCCTGGCAACGGTGAAGGACACACGCAAAGCGAAGGCAGCTTCAGCATGATGAAGGGAATTGAGGGAGGCAGCCTGCATTGGAGGATTTGCTATGCCGCTGCTGGACCATTTTCATCCGCCCCTGAGCGTTCGCCGACACTGGCACGCGTTTCACAATTCCTGGGCGACTTACCTTGCCTCGGATTTGAACCGGCGTCTGCCCGAGAACTATTTTGCCGAAGCCAACGTGCAATTCGGCATTGAAATCGATGTGGCCACTTTCCAGGAACCTGGCTCGTTTCCTCCTACGACCCCAGAGGCCGACGGCGAGTGGACCCCGCCCGAGCCGGTTTTGACCATCCCATTTCCCCTGGTCACCGATGTGGTGGAAATCTTGGTTTACGCCACCAAGGAAGGACCTATTTTGGCCGGGGCCGTGGAGTTGGTAAGTCCCGCCAACAAGGACCGGCCCGAAAGCCGCGAAGCTTTCGTTTCCAAATGTGAAACGTATTTGCAGCAGGGAGTAGGGTTGGTCATGGCCGACGTGGTCACCGAACGGACCGCGAATTTGCACCTGGAGTTGCTGGCTCGCTTGGGGCAGACAGCGAAAATGTCGATCCCTCTATTCGCCGCTTCCTATCGTCCGGTAAAACGCCAGGAACAGACCAAGCTGGATATTTGGCAAGAACCGGTGGCCTTGAACAACCCGCTTCCCACCATGCCCCTGTGGTTGCGGGGTGGCCTATGTCTGCCGGTAGATTTAGAAACAACCTATGAACGGACCTGCCAGGAACAGAGGGTAAAACTAAGCCCGCTTTCATAGGGCTCGAGTTTTGCCGGTCGGGAAAAGATGTCGAACTGGGGTTGAATGCCGCCCCAAGCCTGCAAGCACCGGAGAATAGTCATGCCGAGCCCATTTCCAGGAATGGACCCCTATCTGGAAGCGCATTGGGGGGATGTGCATTCGAGCCTGGTTCTGTACGCGCGGGACCAGCTGCAACCGGTGTTGCCTCAAGATTTGCGGGCACGGGTGGAAGAGCGCCTGGTGGTCACGGCGGAATCGGATTACAAGCGATCGATCCAGCCCGACGTGCGCGTGTTTGAGGGCCGGTTAAAGCGGCGCCGGCCGGCGAAGGACGGCGGCGTGATGCTTGCCGAGCCGATGGTGATCGAATTGGATGGCGAGCCCAAGACGCAGCGTTTCCTGGAAATTCGCGAGGCGTCTGCGGGGTCACGCCTGATCACGGTGGTGGAAGTCCTCAGTCCGTCGAACAAGGCGCCCGGCAAAACGCGAGCCCAGTACCGGCAGAAACAAGAGGAGTTACTCGAAGCGGGCGTCAGCCTGGTGGAAATTGATTTGTTGCGCGGCGGCGACTGGGTCGTGGCCGTGCCGCGCGATTTCTTTGACGCCAGGGAAGAGACCCCTTACCGTGTGGTGGTAAGGCGTGGCTGGCGGACGGCGGTGGAGTATTATCCGCTATCCTTGCGTGACAAGCTGCCGGCCATCCGCATCCCCTTGCGTGAGGCGGATGAGGACGCGCCCCTGGACCTGCAAGCGCTGATCGCCCATGCCTACGACAATGGGGCCTACGACGACATCGATTACACGAAAGAGCCCCAGCCGCCACTCGAGGCGAACGATGCGCGCTGGGCCGATCGGCTGTTGCGGCGTGCGGGATTGCGCGGCCGCCGCAAGGCCAGGAAGAAGCCGTAATAGCCCATCCGAAGGTGTCACCAACACATCGACGAGGATCTGATTATGCTACCATTAGACGATGACAGGTGGGGACACTTGACGACGTTTTTTGGAGAACCAGAGAACTTGCCGAAAGTCCTAGGAGAATTGTTGGCTTCCATCGGATCGGACCAAGAAGACACCATCTATCGTCGTGATTTGTTTGACATGTTCCTGCACCAAAACACAATCACCAATGCGGCATTTGCTGTCGTGCCTTGGCTCGTGCAGGTTTGCAAGAACGGCGGCACGAGATTTCGGGTTGAGTACCTGACGGATACCGCTCTCGTGGAAGCGAACAGGCTCAAATATGGACTCTACTACAACCGTGAAGGAACAGAAGGATACCCAAAGTGGTTGATGTCGGACTACAAGCAGGCAATCCTCGAGGCTCGAAATACGACGCAATCGAACTAGAACACGATGAAGAAAGAAAACATGGGTTGGTTGCAATGAAGCCTGCGTTGTACGGGAATGCCGATTTGGCGTGGTCTCAGTGGAAAGGAATGTAAGACCCCATGGAGACGAGGAGAGCGTCTATGCCCGTAATCCAACCAAAGCGCCGCCAGGGCGCATTCACACGACGGCTCGGGGAGATCGGCATGTTCTTCCAGAAGCGCAGCCCGCAGCATCAGACCATGAGGCGAACCGCGCGCCGGCTCGAAAAGGCGGGAATCGCTTATGCTATCCTGGGAGGCATGGCCCTGAATGCCCATGACTATGAGCGCACGACCAAGGACGTTGACATCCTGCTGTCAGCGGAAGGATTCCGAACCTTTTGCGACGAGTTCGTGGGCAAGTATTACGACCGCGTGGGGCGCCGCCCGCGCCGTTTTGCCGATCGCGCCAACGGTGTCACGGTTGACATCCTGGTGACCGGCCTTTTTCCCGGCAGCGGCAAGCCCGGCCCGATCGCCTTCCCCGAACCGGCGGCGGTGAGCGAGGTCATTGACAAATATTCGGTGGTGACCTTGGCCACCCTGGTGGAATTGAAGCTGGCCGCCCGCCGCTGGCGCGATTTTGCCGATGTCGTGGAATTGATCCGCGTGCATGAGCTGGACGAATCTTTCCAGGATAAGCTTCATCCATCCGTGCACCGCGACTTCATTGAATGCCTGGAAGAGAAGCGGCGTGAAGATGAATACGAAGCAATGGAGTAAACAGACTCAAAAGTGGCTGGAACGAGTTTTCAAACCGGAGAAAGAACCATGACCCGAAAGCTCAACATCATTGTATTGAGCGTCCTGCTGGCCTCGACCGGGGCCGGGCGGGGGCTGGAGAAAACCGAGCCCCACATCGGCGACATGCATCTGCAAACACTTCCCCCCTTGCACTTTTTTTATGGCACTCTGGAAACGGATTTCCCCTCGGTGGGAGAGCCGCTCGGGAAGATGCTGAATGCCATGTACAAGACGGCGGGTGTAAAAAAGGTCCCGATTCGCGGGCCGACCTTGCACATTTATTTTAACTCGCCCCATCGGAATCCGGACAAGCGCTTCAAGATGGAGACCGGCTTTCCCGTGGCCGAGGGCGCCCAACCTGTCGGAGGGTTCAAAGTGCGGCAAACGCCCAGGTTCAAGTGCGCTACCATGGTGTACATTGGACCGGCGCCGCGAATCGGCGAGGCCTGGGAAAAACTGATCCGCGCCGCCACCAAGGCCGGCTTGACTCCCACCGGCGAGGAACGCGAGTTCGTTCTCTACTGGGAGGATGTGCAGTCCGCCAATAACGTGTTCCAGATCCAGATGGGTGTAAAATAGGAAAAGCGGCGTGAAGACGAATACGAGGCCCGCGAGGAATAACCATGACCCGACATCTCATCATCGGCGGCGGACCGGCCGCCATCAACTCCATTGAAACCATCCGCGACTTTGACGGCGGCGCTTCGCAGATCACCCTGGTCAGCGATGAGCCGCCCTACTCGCGCATGGTCTTGCCGTACTGGCTGGCCAACCAGATTCCCGAAAAGCAGGTCTACACGGCCGACGA
>CAZFGM010000012.1:0-23756 GCA_964518515.1 uncultured Alcaligenaceae bacterium
TGTTCCTGGGCGATTCGATCACCGACGCCTGGCGCGGCAAGGCGGCCAAGCCGACCTGGGACAAGCACTTCGTGCCGCTCAAGGCCGCCAACTTCGGCATCGGCGGCGACCGCACCGAACACGTCCTGTGGCGCATCACCAACGGCGAGCTCGAGGGCATCACCCCCAAGGTCGCCGTCCTCATGATCGGCACCAATAACGCCGGGGCCAATTCCGCCGAGCAGATCGCCGAGGGCATCACCGTTATCGTCAAGACCATCCGGGAAAAGTCGAAGACTACCAAGGTCCTTCTCCTGGGCATCTTCCCGCGCGGAGAAAAGCCCGGCACCAAAGTTCGCGAGAAAATCGCCGCCATCAACAAGACCGTTTCCAAGCTCGATGACGGCAAGGACGTGCGTTATCTCGACATCGGCGACAAATTCCTGGAAAAGGACGGCACCCTGACCAAGGCTATCATGCCGGACTTTTTGCACCTGAGCGCCCGCGGTTACGAAATCTGGGGCGATGCCATCATCGCACAGGTGCGCGACATGCTGGGACGGAAAGAGTAGTCTTTCGGCTTTGCGTTTCGCGTTCGCAAAATCCAGCGAACGCGAAACGCAAAGCGGGAGGGCGTGTGCTCAAAACTGACGCGAGTGAGGAAAACCTAAACCTAGTATGTTGGACACAAAGAACTTACATCATTATTCACTCGCGACAACTGTGTTTTTAAGATGACGATCACTCCATGGACGCGGATGTCATTGCCAAGGTGTTCGACCGTCTCGACCGCGAGTTGTGGGTGGTGACGGCTTGCGCGGAATCCCGCCGTAGCGGTCTGGTCGCCACCTTCGTCAGTCAGGCGTCCATCGTGCCGGCCCTGCCGCGGGTCGTGGTCGGCCTGGCCCGCCAGCACCTTACCTGGGAGCTGGTCCAGGCCGCCGGTGTTTTCACCCTGCATTTGCTGGGGGAAGAGCATCTCGACTGGGTCTGGCGCTTTGGCCTGCAAAGCGGACGAACGGTGGACAAATTCCAGGGCTTGATTATGGCTGCCGGCGGCAACGGCTGTCCGCGGCTGCGCGGGGCCCTGGCCTGGCTGGAGTGCCGGGTTGAAGCGGCCCTGGACACCGGTGACCGCACGCTTTTTCTAGCCCAAGTCATGGACGGCCAGGTTGAGAAGGATGTCTCCCCGTTGACCCTGAAGCGCTTGCTTCAACTAGCCCCGGCGGAGAAACTGCGGACTTTGAAGGAGGATTTGCTGCGCGACGCGGACGCCGATGCCGCCGCCATCCAGGCCTGGCGTGTGCAGCATGGAGTTATTGGCTAAAGGATTTGCCGGGATGCCGCGTGCCCTAAACGTAAACAAAGGCGCTTACACCGTGTCCGTCAATCCGCCGAAGCGGCGTTCACGCTTGGCGTACTCGTGCAGGGCCTCGTGCAGCGTGGGGATATCGAAATCGGGCCAGCACTTCGGCGTCACCCACAATTCGGCATAGGAAATCTCCCACAAGAGAAAATTGCTGACGCGCAGCTCTCCCGCCGTGCGGATCAAGAGGTCGGGGTCGGACATGCCGGCCGTGCTCAGCGAAGCGCTGATGGTCGCCTCGTCGATGGCCTCGGGATCGAGCCGGCCCTGGCGCACGGCGCGGGCAATCTTTTGCACCGCATCCGAAAGATCGGCCCGGCCGGAGTAGTTGATGGCCAGGCACAGCGTCATGCCGGTGTTCGTGCTCGACAGGCAGATGTTCTCATCGATCTCGCGAATCACTTCCGGGGTCAGCCCTTCCCGCCGGCCGATGGTCGTGAAGCGGATGTTCTGCTCCATGATCTCGGCGCGTTCGCGGATCAGGTACTCGTGCAAGAGGGTCATGAGGAAATCAAGTTCGGCTTGCGGCCGTTTCCAATTCTCAACACTGAGGCAGTACAGGGTCAGCTGGCCGATGCCGAGCCGGCAGCATTCCTCGATGGTGGTGCGGACGCTGGCCACGCCCTTGCGATGCCCCTCGAGGCGTGGCAGTCCGCGCTGTTGCGCCCAGCGCCCGTTGCCGTCCATAATGACGGCCACGTGCCGCGGCAATCGCGCCGGATCGAGTCCGGCCGCGGCCAGACGTTGCAGGATATCAGGAGAAAGCGGGGTCATTCCCATTCATTTTAACAATAAATCGTCTGTTCCCGGTCCGGCCCCACCGAGATGATGGACACCGGCAGGCCGAGCAATTCGCTCAACCGTTCGACGTAGCGGCCCGCGTTGGCGGGCAGGCCGGGCAATTCGCGGATCTGCGTCAGATCGGTGCGCCAGCCGGGCAGGGTTTCGTAGAGCGGTTTGCACTTCTCCAACAAAAACGCGTCGCCGGGGAAATCGTCCACGCGCCGCCCATCCATTTCATAAGCGGTGCAAATCTTGATCTCGTCCAGATCGCTGAGGACGTCCAGGAGCATGACGGCGAGTTCGTCGGCGCCGGCGATGGCGGCGGTGTAGCGGGCGGCGACCGCGTCGAACCAGCCGCACCTTCGCGGCCGGCCGGTCACCGTGCCGTACTCGCGGCCGGTGCGGCGAATTTTCTCGCCGATGCCGTCGGGGCCATCGTCCAGCTCGGTCGGGAAAGGGCCGCGGCCGACGCGCGTGGTGTAGGCCTTGATGACGCCGATGACCTGGGCCAGGTGCCGCGCCGGCACGCCCGAGCCGCTCCAGATGCCGGTGGTCGAGCTGTTTGAGCTGGTGACGAAGGGATAAGTCCCGTGATCGACGTCGAGCAAGCTGCCCTGAGCGGCCTCGAACAGAATGCGTTTCTTGTCGCGCAGGGCCTGATGCAGGAGGCGGGTGGTGTCGGTGATGAACGGCCGCATCTGGGCGGCGTAGCCGAGGTATTCCTCGGCCAGGGCATCAGCGCTGAATTGCTTGGCCGAGGGCGATAGGGCGTGAAGGATCAGGTTCTTGCGGGCCACGACCGCGTGCAAGCGCTGGCGGAAGTGGTCGGGGTACAGCATCTCGCCGACGCGAATGCCATACGAACGTCCGACCTTGTCCTGATAGCACGGGCCGATGCCGCGGCCGGTGGTGCCGATGGCCCCCTCCCCGGCGGATTCGTTGAGGCGTTCTTCCTCGATGTGGTACGGGAAAATGAGGTGAGCGTGATCGCTGACGACGAGATTGTCGCCGATCTGGACGCCGGCGGCGCGGAGGTCGTTCACTTCCTGCAGAAAGCGCACGGGGTTGACGACGACGCCGTTGGCGATCACCGAGTGCAGGTGGGGATGCAAGACCCCGGTGGGCAGGAGGGAAAACTTGAAGGTCTTGCCGGCGCTGACGACGGTATGTCCCGCGTTGGCGCCGCCGTTGTAGCGGACGACAAACTCGTGGCGATGGGTGAGGAGGTCAACGATTTTGCCCTTGGCCTCGTCGCCCCATTGCAGGCCGACGACACAGGTACAGGCCATGCGTGCAATTCCGTGCGGAGGGCGTTCTCCGCCAACGGCCAGGAAAAAAAAAGGCCCGCGCCACCCAGAGGCTTCGGGCTTACCCAAGATGCTGCCTGGCTTTGGGTAAAATGTAGTCCTAAAGGCGGGGGAGAGTCAAGGGCAGTTGGAGCCCCGTCGCCATTGGATTCGTAAGTGCGTCCGAGCCGGAAGCGTAAGCGAGACGGGTCGTTCCCTCCATCGCTTACGCTTCCGGCTCGGACGCACTACGACCCCGGGAAACATACAATTCCTGAACGGATCATGATCATTTTCAACGACTGGCTGTTGCTCCCCGAGCGGGCGGCGGTCCACGTGCCGACCGAGACCGCCGTGGTGGCCGATTTGCACCTGGGATACAACGAAGCCCGGCGGCGCTCGGGAGAAGCAATTCCGCGAATCGCCCTGCACAGCGAACTTTTGCCGCTGGAAAAGGCTCTGGCCCGGAAAGGCCTTCGCCGCCTGGTCGTCGCCGGCGATTTGCTGGAAGCCGGATTCTGTCCCTCCGTGGTCCGGTCATTTACCGAATGGCTGAAGCGAGCGAACCTGGACCTGATTGCCGTCGTGCCCGGCAATCACGATCGCCATCTGAACCAGAGTCCGTTCCCTCTTCAGCCGGAAGGTGTGAAGCTCGGAAAATGGCGAGTGATTCACGGTGATGACCTTTCGGCGGAAAGGGCCGGCGAAAGTTTGGTCCACGGCCACTGGCATCCGGCGATGCCTTGGCAGGGCCGCAAAAGGCCGGCGTTTATGTTCCGGCCAGGCCGGCTGGTACTGCCGGCCTATTCTCAAGATGCCGCCGGCGTCACGCCCCGGCAGGTGCCGGAAGGGCGATCCTTTCATCGGGCCGTGATTGTGGGGCAGCGGATCGTGGCCGTGCCTGCCGCCGAATAAAAAAGCCCCCGGGAGCGGGGGCGGATTGGCCCGTGAACTTGGGTTTCTGCGTTTCACCCCGCAGGCTCGAAGACTCGCCTGCGGGCTTGGGGTTTACCGATAGCGGATGCGCCACCAATCGTGGCCCGAGGCATGCCGGCCGTACCACCAGTAGCCGTCACTCCACTTCAGGTGGATCGACCGCCAGCCCATCGGCACCTTGGGGAACGGGTAGAACGGTCCGATGAACGGCCAGGCGTTGTAGGGGTACAGCGTGGGAGAGGCGACGCGGGAGTAGTTGTTGTACGGGGCGTAGGTCGGCCAAGCGTAGGGGGGCATGCGCGGCGGGTTGGTGGCCGGGTCGGGCAGGGCGCCCGGCTGGGCCTGGAAAATGGGCGCCGGTTCGGGCGGTCCCTCGGCCTCCTTGTTGGGCGGTGGGCCCTGTTCAATTCGGGGCAGCTCCAGCACCCCTTGCACCGGCTTGACGGCGCGGGCGCTGGTCAGGACCAGATGGTCGCGCACGACCTCGACGCCCGGCACGCTTTGCACGATGCGCATCACTTCGTCGCGCTGGGCCGCATCGGCGACCTGGCCGACCAGCTCGGCAACCCCATTCTGATAGGCAATATCCACCTGATATTGGCGCAAGGTCCCGCTTTGCCGCAGGTAGCCGGCAATGGTATTGGCCACTTTTTGATTGAAGGTTATTCCCGGGGACCCGGAAATCACCTGACTGGGATCCATTCCCAGGCGAGCGGGAGCCGGAGATAATGGGTGGCTGCCTTGCCCTCGGGCCGGGGGGTTTGTCCAGACGATCCACAGACCAAGGACCAGCACGCATCGATTCCAAACGATCATGGTTCATCCTCCTGACGGTGTGCGCGCAACGAGCGATACTGAACTTTTTCTCCGAATCGGTCCACCGTCAACTGCCGCGCACCCGGGAAGAATAAAAATCTCTCGAGGAGAGGTCGAAAAGGTGATGGAAATGTTGTTATCGGGAGGACCGGAAAATATTCCCGGGCCGTATGGTGAATCCGCGCAGGCTCGAAGACTTGCAGGCGGGTTCGGGAAACAAGGACCGCGGTTGACAGGTGCCGGTTGGTTCCCTATACTGCAATCGTCCGCGACACAAGCGCCTGTAGCTCAACTGGATAGAGCAACGGCCTACGGAGCCGTAGGTTGGGGGTTCGAATCCCTCCAGGCGTATTATCTCACCTGTCGTTGGGTGGACACCTGTCCGCCCTGCTCCCTTAGGGTAAAACCGGCAGAGTTTCCAGGCCCCCAAACAGAGGGACGTATGGGCCATGAACCGGAACATCTTCGTTCAAGTAGCGGATAGGAGTGCCATGTCCGATCTTCGCGAACTCTACCAGGAAACCATTCTCGGCCACTCCAAGAAACCGCGGAATTTCCGCAAGCTCGAGGACGCCACGCGCTCCCTGGAGGGCTACAATCCCCTGTGCGGCGACCGGATCACGGTTTATGTGAAACTGGCGGACGGCCGCGTCCAGGACATTGCCTTCCAGGGCAGCGGCTGCGCCATTTCGACGGCGTCGGCATCCATGATGACCGAGAGCCTCAAGGGCAAGACATTGGACGAAGCCGAGGCGCTGTTCCGCGGCTTTCACGACCTGCTCACCGGCAAGCCAGGCGACGAAGCTCGCCTGGGCAAGCTGGCCGTCTTCGCCGGCGTCCGCGAGTTCCCCGTGCGCGTCAAGTGCGCCACCCTGGCCTGGCATACGTTTCATGCGGCGCTGGAAGGAAAAGAACAACCAGTTTCGACGGAATCCTAGGGGTGCTTGCGTTTCGCGCCTGCATAATCCCTGGCGAAATTGAAACAATGCTCGGGATGAAGGGAGCGCGAAACAGGTCGTTGGCGCAAAATCTTGCGAACACGAAACGCACCCTCCGAGGGAAAATGCCATGCCCCCATTCCAACAAATCGGCACCGCGCGCCTGAATCCGGAACAAGCTGGCGTAGAGGCGGCTTCCAGTCCGCCGGCAAATCCTGTCGAGAATCCCGCGCACCAACCGCCCGCTGAACCTCTGACCTTCGATCAAGTCCAGGACCTGAACGAGAAAATCGTCGCCGTTCTGTGCACCTGTTTCGATCCGGAAATCCCGGTCAACATCTACGAGCTGGGCCTGATCTACGAGATCCAGATCACGCCTACCGCAGAGGTGGCCCTTCGCATGACGCTGACCTCGCCCGGGTGCCCGGTGGCCACGACGCTGCCGCCCGAGGTCCAGCGCAAGGTCCAGGCGGTTCCCGGCGTAGTCGCGGCCAAGGTGGAAGTGGTCTGGGACCCGCCGTGGGACAAGAGCCGTATGTCCGAGGCGGCCAAGCTGCAGCTTGGCATCGACGACTGGTAACCGCGAAAAAATCCGAAATTCGAAATCCGAAATTCGAAACAAAGTCGAAATCCAAAATTCGAAACAAGAGATGCCAGGAAGTTAGTCTTTAGTTAATCCTCTTAATAATCATAGTCCTACTTTTAATCCGTACTTTTCCGGCGATTCTGAGCTAAGCCGTTTCGTGCAGCTGACTTGCGTCAAAACGATTTGCAGATTGTAGCCACGAAAAAAAATCCAGGGTAACTGCCGTATCATGTTTCGTGGAACCATGTTACAACAAATGTTTTGCCGTCGATATGTAGACAGAAAGTTGCATTTTGGAAAATGACGCAAACACCATAGCATAAAAACTTTACGCTTACAAAATGGTGCGAAAATCGGAAAAGTACGGTTTAATCTTACTCTCCTTGGTTTGCGGCTCAGCCGCGTTAGGAATGCGCGATTTGATAGAGGCGTTTGTCGTGAATATACGCCTCGACGGCGCGGGGCACCAGATAGCGCAAGCTGCGGCCTTCGGCCGCGCGGCAGCGCAAGTCGCGGCTGGAAATCTCAATCAAAGGCATGGACACGACCTCGAGCCGCAATTTTATCTCTTGTGGCAAAGCCAGTTTTTTTCCCAGGTCTTCCGCCGCCACCAGTTCCCAGTCGGGCCGGCCGGCCACCAGAAACCCGGCCAGAGCGGCGACGCGGGCCGGCTCGTACCAGTGCGGCAAATCGTGCAGCGTGTCGGCGCCGATCAACAGCCACAGGTCCGCGTCGGGGTGGCGGTGGTGAAGCTCTTCCAGGGTCTGGACCGTATAGCTTGGCCCGGGCCGGTCCTTTTCCATCTCGTCGATGCGAAACGCCGGCTGCCCGGCCAGGGCCAGGGCGAGCATTTCCACGCGCTGGGCAAACGGCGTGAGCGGCTGTTCCTGCTTGTGCGGCGGCCGCGGCGCGGGAATGAACAGCACCTGGTCGAGCCGGCCCTGCTCCCGGCACTGCTCGGCCAGGATCAGGTGGCCCAGATGGACCGGATCAAACGTACCGCCGAAAACGCCCAGACGCATCCCACTCCTCACGCCGGCCGCTTGCGGCTTAGCATTGGCTAACCCGCAAGCGGGGAATCATTTCTTCGTCACCGCCCCCTGGTCCACTTCCGTTTCGCGCATATACTCCGCCGATTGCTCCGGCGGCACCGGATTGATGTAAAAGCCCGTGCCCCATTCGAAACCGGCCACCCGCGTCAGCCGTGGGATGATCTCGATATGCCAGTGATAGTGCGGCAGGGCCTGCGTGTCGAACGGCGAGGTATGGATGATGTAGTTGTAGGCCGGCTTATCCAGGGCCGCTTCCAGCTTGAGGAGGATGGTCTTGAGGACGGTGCCCAGCTCCTCGACCTCGGTTTTCTGGATGTTTTCGAAATGGCTGGTGTGATTTTTGGGCAGGATCCAGGTCTCGAAGGGAAAGCGGCTGGCGAAGGGGGCGAGGCAGACGAAATTGCCGGTGTCCAGGACGATGCGTTTCTCCGCGGCCAGCTCCTGGTGCATCATGTCGCAAAAGATGCAGCGGCCGCGATAGTTGAAAAACTCCAGGGCTCCCGACATTTCCTCCCAAACGTTAATCGGCACAATGGGGGTGACGATGAGTTGCGAGTGAGTGTGTTCCAGCGAGGCGCCGGCGGCGGCGCCCACGTTCTTGAACAGCATGCCGTAGACCAGGCGCCGATCTTTTTTCAAATCCACCAGGCGGTCGCGATAGACCCACAAGATCTCGCGGATATTGTCCTCCGCCAGATTGGCCATGGTGATTTCGTGAAAAGGACACTCGATGATGACTTCATGGGCGCCGATGCCGTTCATCTTGTCGTAGATGCCATCGCCGCGCTTGTTCAGGTCCCCCTCGACCTGGAGGGCGGGGAACTTGTTGGGCACGACGCGGACGCGCCAGCCCTTCTCGTTGGGCCGCGTGTTGCGCT
This sequence comes from uncultured Alcaligenaceae bacterium, assembly GCA_964518515.1. Lineage (GTDB taxonomy): Bacteria > Planctomycetota > Planctomycetia > Gemmatales > Gemmataceae > CAZFGM01. The sequence continues at coordinate 8,621 of CAZFGM010000012.1, forward strand.
CGCGATAGGCGAGGATTTCGTGGGGCGTCTTGGCCTCGTTGCCCTCGCAAAACGGGCAAAAGCCGCCGACGGGCACGGGTTCCACCTTGGGCGCCACCGGACGCTTGGCCCGCTCCGTGGCGATGATCACCCAGCGGCCCACGATGGGATCTTTTCGCAATTCCGGCATCGGCAGTCCTCGAATGGCGGCGGCAAAGCCGTGAAGAGTCTGGTCCATGATGGCCCACAGTCCAAGATCACAGTTTCAAGTCAGACAGCGATTGAATGTGCAGACTTTGGCGAATACAGGCTTGAATGCGCTCGGCATCGGTGATGGCGGCAATGCGCCGCGCCAGATCCTCGGGCAAGGCGCCGAAGCGTTCTTCCAGATTCGTGCGCAGACCTTTTTGCATGCCTGCCACGACTCCTTCCTCCAACATTTCCAGGATTTTATTACCCGCTGGATCATTGTTTGAACCTCTTCGCACATCCAGGAAGACGCGTTGGATAGACAAGCCCCTACAGCTTTAATTCGTCAAGGGATTTGATTTTGAGGCTTTGGCGAAGGCCATCTTGGAGCCTTGCAAGGTCGCTCAGGGCGGCAAGGCGCTTTACCAAATCCTCCGGCAGTTTGCCAAAACGCTCTTCCAAATTGGTGCGCAGGCTATCGCGAACCCCTTCGACTTTTCCAATTTCTTTTCCAATTTCTTTTCCCTCCTCCAACATTTCGTCGGCCCAGGATTTCTGTACCTGTTGTGTCATGGCTCGTACCTCCTCGTATAATGCGGGATTGTGTTGAAATTGGGCCAGGGCGGCGGCGAGCAACTTTTGTGTCTCGGCCTTTGGCCGTCGCCGAATGGCCCAGGAAATTACAAACACAGCAGATCATTGCGCCGCATTTTCTCTTGTTCGCGCAAGTGGTCGAGGCGCGCCAAGAGATCGTTATAAAGGGCTTGAAATTCCTCGGTTTCTTCATTCTCCGCCCGAACCACCGCCAGCGCGTTATGCAAAGCCCCAACAAATTGAACCAGGTCTTCCGCAGTTTGGATTGCCAAGTCCCAGAACAAGGGCTGCCAACTGGGCAGGTAGATCCGCAGTTCCTCGGGGACGGCGATCAAATCCGCCAAGGTTCGATTGGTAGTCCACGGTTGCCCTCCCGTGTGGAATACGATCGGCAGCACCGGACTGAGGCGCAAGGGCTGGCCGCGCTCGTGTTTTTCTTCCCAGGCCCGCCATTCCCTTTCCCAAAATAATACCGCATAGAGCAAAGTCCGCAAAGGCATGCTCGCATCTTGTGTGCTTTGGTGCTCGATCAGCACGCAAACCAAAACCGTTTTTTCGGCGGCTTCGCGAAAGGGCACGAGAAACAGCATGTCCGCTTCCCGTCGCCGCCAGTCTGGCATTGGTAATTCGCGGTCTATCTGCTGCCTTTGCTCGAAATCGAAATTCGGGGCCAGATGGGGCGCGACCTGTTCGACGACCTCGCGCAGATTGGCTGGTTGGGCCAGAAGCAAGCGAAAAGCCCGGTCGGGAAAATCGTGCAACGGCGGCTCATCGAAAAAGGACATGGCCATTGGTTCTCGTGAGGCACCATCGCGGCTCGAACGGTTGGAGATCGACTCCATGAAAAATGGAAAAGGATTAGAAGACGCTCTTGCCGCGGACCTGGATTTGTTTGCTTTCCTTGCCGGTTTTGTTGGAGTCCACCTCCAGCCGGAATTTCCCTTCGGCGGCGGCGCGGACGCGCCAGGTAACGGGGCTGGGCCGGCCTTGCACTTGAGGAACTTCCTGGGTTTTTTTGCCTTCCCCCTCCATCAGGGTCAAGCCCTCCGGCAGAATTAACGTCAGGGTTTCGTTGGGTTTGGGAAGGTTGACCAGGGCCACCACCTGAAACTCGGAACCTTTGATGATGTTGGGGGGCACCGAAATGGCGATGTGCTTGCCCTTGCTGGCCAGTTCCCCGAGACCGTAGGTGAAACCCAGCTCGCGGCTGCTGTTCGGATTGATTTCCACGTCATTCCAATACAAGACCACGGCGGAATCCTTCAAAAACCCCACCAGCGGCGTGCCCTTGGGGTCGCGGGTGGGGATGTCGTATTTCTTGGGGTCGGTGCTTTTGAAATCGCCCAGGCCGGGCCAACGGGTCAGGGCCACCTTGTTGGGCGGTTGCAGTTCTTTGCTGAGCCGGAGATTGACGCGGGCGATGACGCCGGGCTCTTTCAGATCAGGTTTTTCCAGGGCCTGGACGAAATCGGGAATGCTGCCTTCGTATTCCTGGGGGGAATCCACCAGGTTTTTCAGGCCGGGAACGGTGAACAGCGGTTCGTCGTTGTCGCCGATGAGGGTATCGAGGAGAAAGCGCAGGCTCACCTGGTGCGGCTTGTTGTCCTGGTTTTCGATCCGGTAGCGGATCAGGCAGGTATCGATAAGGCGTTTATAGGCGTTTCCTACTTCGACCGGTTCGCCGGGAATGAGTTCAGCGGTTTGCGTGACGACGATATTTTTCAGAAACCGCCAGGATAATTTCATGCCTTTCTTGACGTTGCGAAGTTCCCTGGGACCTTCGTCGCGCCACACGAGTTCTTCCTTTTTCTCTTCCTTGCCGGAACCGCTGCCGAAAAGGAAACAGTCGCCGTCGATCTTGACGATGAGGGAATTGGTCGAACCGAATTCTCTATACGTCAGGCGGATGCCGGGCACGATTTTTCGGCCGCCTTCGATCTTGGCTTTTTCCACATCACGCTTGAACAGGCCGAAGTTCATGGTGTTGGTTTTATCCACCTTCTTCCCCTTCCTGACGTCGTCTTCTTCTTGCTTGGTTAACAAATCGAATTTAATGCCGATGCGCGGTTCGGGGTCGATGGGCACGTCGCTGCCAGGCTTGGCCCACCACAGGTCGCGGAGCATGATGCCCAGAAGGGCCAGGGCGAGAATGCCGAGCGGCAGGAGATGGACCCAGGCCGGCTTGCCCTCGCGGCGGTGGCGGGGCGTGACCACCAGTTCCGGGGCGGAAAAAGGGGAGGCCGGAAAGGCGAAGCCAGGAGGCGCACCGGGCGAGTAGGCCTGGACCGGCACCGGCAGGGGCGGCGGCGCCGCTGCGGGCACAGGCAGCGGCATGGGGGTGAGCGGACGTTGCGGCACGGGCATGGGGGTGATCGGACGTTGCGGCACGGGTACGGGAGTAACGACCACGGCCTCGACCGGAACCAGCAGCTCGGGGGCACGGGCAGGCACGGGCGGGGGCGGAAACACGGCTTGGACCGGCACCAGTTCCGGTTCGTCGCTGAAGGCGAACGGATTGACGCCTTCCACGGTGAGGACCACCGGCACGGTGAAGCGCTGGTTGCCGTTGCCGGTCACGTGCACGTTGCCTTGCAGCTTTTCCCCCGGCCGATTGGGGACGTGAATTTGCACGGGAATGGTGGCGAAGCGGCCGTCGAGCTTGGGGCGGGCGCAATCGAGCCAGGGCTGATCGGAGATGCCGTAGGCATACACGGGACGTTTTTCCTGGCTGAAGACCTCGACGTTGGCTTGGAGGGCCAGGCCGACCTGTCCTTTCAGTTGCAGGGTGGCCGTTATAATTTCGAGCTTGGGGGCCTTGGCCAGGCCGAGGGCCTCGAAGAACTGCTGGACGGCGCCGAGGCCGTGCGCGGAGGGGCCGACCACGGGATATTGCCAGCCGTTGCGGGTAAACCAGCCGGCGACGGCGCCGTTTTCGAACAGGGGGGCGGCGTCCCTGGCTTTGTCCCTGGCCTTCTCGGCAATTTGCCGCGGACTGATCGCGCCGGCCAAGACGCCATCGGGGAAGGGCGTGACCGGCACGTCGGCGCGGACCAGGACGGTGGCCGGCCCGCCGTTGGATTCGATGATCAGGTTGCCTTCCAGCGGTTTGGCGCCGGCGCGGAGGTGCTGGCCGCGAATCTGAACCGCCATGGCCGTATCGGCGCCGAACTGGAACAGCTTCTGGGCGTTGCCGGGGGCTTCGCCCAACGTAAGCCATTTGCTGTCGGAAACCACCGACCCGTACAAGAGGCGCATGCCCTGGTTGACAAGGTGCAGCTCGATGGCGCGATCGCCGCCCAGGGGCAGTCGGCCGAGGTTGATTTCCGAGGGCTCGACCGTGAGCTTGGGCGGCTGCAAGACCTGGGTGGGCAACTTGGACAGAAGCTGGTCCAGGCCGCGATCGACGTCGGGAAAGCGGGCGGCTTCCTGGGCGGCCATGGCCAGGTCGGCGCGGCCCAGGCCGCCGAGAAAGCTGGCGAGGAATCCTTGCTTCAAGAGGTCCACGGCCTGTTTCCAGTTTTGCTGGCAGGCCGTGGCCAATTGATCGAAGTTCCGGCACATCTGCCCGGAGGGCAAGACGAACTGGTTGGGAAAGGGTTGCGCGCCCTGGTTGACCGGGCCGCCGTTGGCCGAATGCCCGGCCAACAGGGCGCCGTCATAATAGCAGTAGCTGGCCTCGGGCGGATTGACCCGCGAGCACTGACCGCACACCTGGGGCATGGCTGATTCCTTGCCTTGGAAGGAATAAATCCCAAATGTAACCGTTCATTGGTTTTTTTCTGGTCTGAAAAAAGAGCAAGAGTAAAAGAAAGATTAGGAGTAGGAAGAGGACTAAGAGAAAGAGCAAGAGTAAGAGTAAGAAAAAGACAACCGAAGCCTCTTGACTTGATCGATTATTATCTTACTCTTTATCTTGCTCTAAACCCTCTTCCCAATCATAATCTTCATCTTACTCCTACTCTTCTTTTTGCCGGAACGCCCTGAACGGTTACTCACGCTTTCACTTTCAACTGCACCGTGCCGACCTGGATGATGTCGTTGACCGCCAGCGGCCGGGCCTGGCCGGGGTAAACCCGTTGGCGATTGACGTAGGTGCCGTTGGCGCTGTTGAGGTCCTCGATGGACAGGTTGCCGTTTTCGAAGTTCACCAGGGCGTGCTGGCGCGAGGCCCAGACGCGGTCGGGGGGTTCCTGATCGTCGAGGTCCACATCGACGGGCTTTTCGTCGGAGCGGCCGATGAAGTTTTGGCCCTCGTAAATGGGGTATTCGATGTTGATTTTCTGGCCGCGAATGACGACCAGCTTGGGCTGGGCGCCCGCGGGCAAAGGTGCGGCGGCTGGGGCTGGGGGCGCTGCCGGAGCGGCGGGCGGAGGCGCGGCCTCGGCCGACGCGGCCGGCGGCGCTACGGCGGCCGGGGCCGCCACCGGCGGAACCGCTTCCGCCGCGGGAGCCGCCATGGGCGGCGTGGCCTTGGCTTCGGCCACCGCCTGCACCACCTCCTCAATCGGCGCCGCCATGGGAATGGTTTCTTCCAAGACGGCGGCCATCGGCACAGCTTCCGGCGCTGCCGGAGCGGCCGGCGCCGGCGTCGCCGCCACGGCGCTCAGGTCCGATTTGCACTGTTCACAGAACAGGGCGCCTTCTTCATTGTCAAACGAGCAGAAAGGACATTTCAACATGACTGGCAAAACCTCCGGTGATCTCACAAGGGCGCTGGCGAAATTCGCGGCGCGATTCCAAGGATGAGGGTTGGGGTTTCCTACATTAATACTCCGCGCGGCCGGAAATGATGTTGTCGCCTTTCGCTCCGCGAAAGGATGTGCTTTCGCGGAGCGAAAGCCGACAACCTCAATCCTGACCGCGTGCGGTATAACCGCATTTTACCGGCAAGCGCGCTCGCCGGGTTACGGGTCTGGGCGAGCAAGCTCGCCGGCTCAAGCGTCAAGTCGCGGGGACCTCGTCGGCCATGCGGGCGGCATCGTCCACGGCGAGCATGGTTTTCTTGGACACGCGGCCGACTTTGATTTCCTCCAGCACCGCCTTGGCCAGCATGGTCTTCTTGGCGGCGCGCGGGCCCATCAGCTCGCCCTTCTTCTCGATCTGCTCGGCCACTTTGATGACTTCCTCCTTGTTGTCGGCGGCGATGGCAATTTGCAGCTTTTCGTTCATCTGGAAGATCTGCACCTCGTCAATGTGCCGGGCCACCTCGGCGTTGATGTAGCCTTGGCCGGCCGAGGTGTAGGTCATCTCGATGGGCACTTGCCCGGACGATTCGCGCTGGCCGCTGCCGACGTCGTAGGTGATTTCCATCTGGGCGATGACGTATTTGCCGTCGCCCCGTTTGGGCAGGCTCAAGTCGAGGATGTAGCGCGAGGTATTGTCGTGGGTCAAGGTGCCCAACCCCGCGACCAGGTGGCGTTCCTCCGGCTCGTCGCACGTGAGTTCCTTGATCTCCGGCACCACCTGGCGGACGCGTTTGATTTTGACGTCCTTCATGGGTTTGAGGTGCATTTCCACGTTCATGAAACCGGCGGCGGTCAGCTGCTGGAATTCCTCGACGAAGATACGTTCAGCTTCCTGGGCCTGGTTGACGTCGATGTAGTACCACTTGCCCTGGCTGAGGTTGGCCAGGTCCTTGATGAGGCTGGCTTTCCAGTCCAGGCCGACGCCCATGAGGGTCAGGTGAATTTTCTTCTCCGCGGCGCGCTGGGCGAGCTGGCGGCAATCCTGCTCACCCGAGGTCTCGCCGTCGGTCAGGACGACCATCTGCGATAGCTTGCCGGGGTCGGCCAGTTTTTCCAATTCATCCAGGGCCAGCTTCATGCCGTCGTTCATGGCGGTGCCGCCCGGATCGACGTCGAACATGTCGATGCGGCGAATGACGTCCTCGATCTTGGTCCTTTCCGCCAGCGGCGTGGACGGCAACAGCACCAGGGCGTTGTGCGCGAAGCCGACGATGGCCATGGTGTCTTCCGGCTTGAGGGTTTGAATGGCGTTGCTGGCGGCGTCCTGGATGCGCTTGAGCCGGCTGATGCCGGTGCCGTCTTCCTCGTACATGGAGCCGCTGACGTCCAGCACCAGGGCCAGGCTCAACCCCATGGGTTGGCTGACCGCCCCGCCCGAGGGGATCAACTTGATCAAGGCATAACTGGCGGCGGAATCGCCTGACACCGCAATACTGTTGCGGTGCATCATGCGTTCGATGTGGATTTTCGGCATCGCGTGGACCTCGTGGAATAAATAGAACGCCCAATTCTCTAAACTTCGGAAGTGGAGGACTTCCCAAGTTCAACTATTTATCACTTTAGTGTAGTCCTCACGCTCCGCGTGAGGGTGGTCGTCACGCGGAGCGTGACGACTACACTGGGTTAGGTGTGGGGAGCCGTTCGTCCTGACCGGTGGGGGGGATGATACCGAACTCGTCCTGAGACGGGCACACCGACCATCCCATCCGCTTTTTAACATACCCTCACGGCGGCAGCAATAGGGCGCCGGCAGAATTTCGCGCCTTTTTTTTGGCGAACGATTTTCCGCCAGCCGACGACGCGGGACATGCATCAACCAAGTATTTATTTGACCACGCCTCGTCGCGTTTGACAAGCCTTCGCCAATGTTTTTTCCTCCGGCCGGTTGCCGCTTGCGGTTTTGCGCGAATTCCATGCTGAGCCGCTAGCCCGGATTATTCACCACAGAGACACAGAGAGCACAGAGAAAACCAAATAGAACAAGAAGTTATGGCAAGGAACTCAACCCACCCGTTCTTAACACTATGTTTTAATCTCAACCCGATTTTGTTGAATTTTCTCTCTGCGTTCTCTGTGTCTCTGTGGTGAATGAAATTCGGGCCGAGCGGCACCACTCATTTTCTTCGCCGGCGGGCCGAAGTGCGAGAGGTTTCGCCGGATTAGGCGGGGGCGCAGTAGGCGGCCAGGCCGCGCAACCCGCACATTCGGCAAATCCAGGCCAGGACCTGCTGGGCCGGGACCAACAGCAGGTGTTTCAGCGGCGGGAACCAGGCGGCGATCAACCCCGCGGCGGCACCCAGCGCCGCCCAGCACAACAGGGCCAGCGGGACCCACAAAAACAACAGCACGAGCACGCCCCCGCCGGCGCCGAACAGCGCCCACAAGGTTTGCGGCACGATCTCCGCAACCAGGAAGGCGCAGGCCAGCGAGGCGCTGAAACCGATGCCGGCGACGGCGCCGGCCACCAGCCCCCAGACCAGGTCGCCGGGCCCGCCACGCCGCGCCATCCACAACGCGCCGGCCACGGCCCCGAGCCAAAACGTCCAGATCACGATGTGCCGCACCATGGCGCTGACGTAGTAGCCGCGATAATCGGCCCGGATAACGGGCGCCAGCGCCTCGATCAAGATGTCCTGGGCTTTTTCCTTCTCTTTCTCAAGCCGGTCGTCATTCTTCGGGACCACCTTGACCGCCTGTTCCGTGGCCCGGACGGCTTTTTCCGTGGCCCGCACCAAGTCGTCGCGCTTTGGGTCCTTAAAGAGATCCAGCAGGATTTTTTGCGTGTCTTTTTGATTCAGGTCTACCTTGGAGCGATTCTCCTCGATGGCCTTGGCCAGGTCGGCGTAGGTGGCGCATTTACGGCCTTCGAAATTGGTTTCTTTGGCCAGTTTGTCCGTGCGAAGGCCGCGGGTATTGAACAGGCCACGCGGCAGCTTGTCTTCGCCGCCCAGCAAAATGCGGTTCCACGGCAAGGACAGCCATCCTCCGGCCGACAACAGCGGACTATCTTGATCGAGCTGGATGCGCGCCTTGGCGGCGGCGGTTCGGGCCGCCGGGCCCCGGCCGAGGAAATCGACCAGCGGCACAAATAACAGGCGCAGAAGCAGAAACGCCAGGGCCATGGTACAAACGGGCTGGAGCAAGCCGCGGCCGCGGGCCCGCGCCGGCGCGCCGCGCACCTCGACCATCACGCGCACGCTCAGGGTCTGCCCGGCGTTGGCCGTGATGGTGAGCTTGCCCTCGGCCCGGTCGCCCGGCACCTGGCGCGGGTCGATCTCGAAGCCGATGGCCGCCTGCTGCGGCCCGCTGACGAGCGGCGTCAGCACCCGCAGCCAGGGACTGTCGCTGTCGATATTGGCATAGACCCACTTCTTGGCCGTCGTGTGCAGGTTGACCTGACCCCTGACACTATGCGGGTACTGGCAAGCCAAGGCCACTTCCTTGTGCGAAATCTGCACCGGCGGCGGCTTGGATAGGCCCATGGCCTCGAAGAATTGCTGCACGCCGGCCACGCCCCTGGCGGGGGTGCCGCGGATCGGATAATTCCAGCCGTTGGCGGCGAACCAGCGGCCGACCTCGCCGCTTTCCAAGAGCGGCACCGCGGCCTTGGGCTGGCCGCGCATCTTTTCCGCCATCTCGCGCGGCGTCTTGGCCCCTTGAAACGGCGGCCGCGCGAACGGCTGGGCCACCAGGTCCATCCGCGCCAGCACCTCGGCCACGCCGCCGTTGGTGATGACCGTCAGCTTGGCCCCGTAGGTCTGCGCCGCCGGCACCTTGCGCGTGTCCGCCAGCAGGTTGATTTGCTGATCGCGCGTGGCCTTGATGGGGCACTGGCCGTCGGCGCTGCCGGCGATTTTCAGCCAGTCGCCCCCTTCCACGACCTTCAGCGATCCCTGGAGTATCCCCTGGCCCTGGTTCGTAACCGTCAATTGCAGTTGGCGGGTTTCGCCGGCGGTGACATTGCCCAGGAGAAGGCGGCGCGGATTGATGTCCAGCTTCGGCGCCTGCTGCCGCGACACCGGCAAGGCCCCGATGAACGCCGTCAGGCCGATATCCGCATCGCCCTGGGCCATGGCTTCCTGCGTGGCCTTGGCTAGATCGAGCCGGCCAACGCCGCTGAAGAACTGGCCGAACACTCCCTGGCGCAGCAGCTCGCGGGACGCCGCCCATTCGTCCTGGCATCCCTGGGCCAATTCGTCGAACGTCTGGCAGCGCCGCCCTGAGGGGAACACGAACTCCCGCGCCAGGCGATTATGCGCCACCGGCGCCGTGCCGGGACGCAATTCCGCTCCGTCGTTATAACAGAAGATCGCGATATCCGGGTTCGCGCGCTGACAGCGGGGACAAACAAGTGGCATAATTGCATTTCTCTTGGACGCAAATCTTATCGGGAACCAAGCCGGTATTTGCCGGCCGGTTGGGTCGTTGGCGAAGGCTTCCTTGGTGGGCGAATAGGGATACTGGGCCTGGGGTCATTCTTCTCTTCATCCTGTACCCACAACTCGTCCATTTGAAAGGTTGGCTCGGGCTGATAGAGGGAGTGAGCAATTAAGTATTTCACGAGTCCCTGTGCCTTCACGATGACGTTCAATCCATCTCCATCTCCTAGCGCTAAGGAACAGTCATTTTCCACCATCCAACACCCCAGTTTGTCAAGTTTGGCCTGGTCAATTCTGTTGGGTCCGATAATCCATGTGGAATGCGGCTTTGGCTCGATCCGGTCACTGGGAAAGAACCATATCTCATCGAATCCGACAAAGAGTAGATTACGGAGACTGGCCTTTTGCAATAGTTTGGCAGGAACCAGCAAACCTTTCTTGAATGGTTTCGCGCCATTCATGGCGGCTTGAAGCTCGGGACTCCGCTTCAACAGGGAGGTTAGGTCCAGGTTGCTGTCAAGACACGTAATCAGCGCAAACGCGGTGCTGTCATCGGAATTGCGTGGTAACGCCCCGAGAAAATCGTGGATCGAACTGTCGAGCCAACCAGCCACATAGTCTTGGTAATGCACCATTTTCTTTTTCCTTTCATTCTCCATCATCATTCTCCCGGTATTAAGGGGCGCGCAGGTTGACGGGGCGGTTCTTTCGTCCAATCCCAATCGTGGGCATGCGGTACGGGATGGCCGTGATGGGGTTTATAGTCAATATTCTTTATCGCTTTGCCGTCGCCTCCAAAAAACCGCCTTCGAATTCGCTTACCCTTCCTGTCATATTGCGTGATGGATGTGTTGGGATTTCCCACCTTTGGGAGATTTGATCGAGGCATTGTCCGCTCCAAGTGTAGACCGATTCTTAATCCTCCGGGCTCACTTGAGTTGGGTGCAGCTGTTATACTCCGCGCGGGGAAGTTTGATTCCATTTAGCCGGCGAGCTTGCTCGCCGTGGACTGGATTCTGCCCGCGGCGAGCGAGCTCGCCGGCTAAATGAAATGTCTCAATTCCCCCCGCGTGAAGTATAATTCTACAACTGGATGGTCGTAGTTGTTGGAAAATCACCTGTTTTTCATACGGCAAGGGCCGTGGCCCCTTGGGTCGGATGCGGGCCGTACCTCCGTTGGCTTTGGAGAAAATCCTCAATTTCTTTTTCCTAACCTTTCCGTACCTGATTTATACGTCTTGGTCAGGCGGAATGCAATTTCTTTCAGCGGCTGACGGGAAAGGAGCATGTTTTCTTCACGGCCGGGACATTAATTGTTTTCCTTGTCCTGCCGTCGCTTCAGGGCCGACTTGCAATAATCCAGCAGTTTCAGCTCGATCAGCTCTTCTTCCACGCGGGCCAGGTCGGTCGTGTGCAGCGAGCGGCGGACTTCGTCCAGAAGCAATTCCTTGAACAGCTCGCGGGCGCGGTGCAGAATCTGGCGGACCGCGGCGTCGGTCAGCGGTTTGGCGAGCGCATGGCGAAGCTGAGTGGCCATATCCGGGGAGCGCAGGGCCGGGTGATCGGTCTTGAAGCGGAGCACGGTGTAAAACGGCTGACCGGTTTCTTCCTGGTGGCTAGCCAGGGCTTTCCAGGTCTGGGCCAGCAATTCTTCCTGCCAAGCGGTCTCGAAGGGTGGGCCGTCGTCGGCTTCGGGGGGAAGAAAATCCTCCGCCGGCAGCGGTTGGACTTGGTGTTTTTTCTGCTTGCGCCAGTAATCAATGACCATGTGTCGCAGCGCGACTTTCAAAAAATCGCGAAAGCGGCCGCGTTCGGGATGGTTCGGGCTGAAATCGCCGCGCAGGAAGCGCTCGGCAAAATGATTGGCCAATTCCTGGGCCGCCTCCGGGTTGCGGACCATGCCCACGAGGTAGCGGTAGACGGCCCCGTAATAGCGCAGCAGCTCGGCACGCAGATCGCGCTCCTGCTGCGAACAGGGCTTCCTGTCCGCCTGCATCAGCTTCGAGTAATGGGTGGCAATGTCGCTGAGGCGCGATTGGCTATTTTTCTGGTCCATGGTCGGAGCCCGAGGTCGGAAATTTTGGGATTACTCATTATTCTATCCGCCCCGGGGCATATTCTCCCATATTTTGAGCTGATGGGAAACAACGAGCAGGGAGATGGGGAGATGACAACGCTTGATTCGGCGGTAGCCGCATTCGCAAGAATACTGGTCGCGACTGCTGCTCCGCCCGCATTCTTGCGAATGCGGCTACGGGACTTGGTGGAAATCCGCTCGATCTCGCCAACTCAATACATTTCGTAGACGTGCTCGCCGCCGTGCGCCGGATTGCCAATCAGCCGCCGACCGCGCATGTCCACCACGAAATCGAGATGTTCCAGCGGCAATTGGCCGATCAGCACAGGTACGCTGTCAGGCACCTCCAGGACGTCCATGGTGCATTGTCGTCCTTGAATCGTCAGCCGCACCGCCTCATACATATCGGTCTGGGTTGTGCCGGAACTGCTGGTCACCTGTTTCGTGGCGGTCTTGGCCAGGCCCAATTGCTTGATCAAGCGGGTCGGCAACGAGATCAAGGTCGCCCCGGTGTCCGCCAAGGCATCCGATAGGGTGAGCCGGCGGACTTGGTTTACGTCAAGCCGGCCTCGCTCGGCATCCCAAAGGTCCTTGAGATTTTCAATGGTGGCTTCGGTGAGAACACGTCCCATGGTGGCTTCCTCCAAAGTAGCTGGTTTCATGATCAGACTGGGCTCTTCATACGCTCTTCATACTCAATACATTTCGTAGACGTGCTCGCCGCCGTGCGCCGGATTGCCAATCAGCTTTCGACCGCGCATGTCCACCACAAAATCGAGATGTTCCAGCGGCAATTGGCCGATCAGCACAGGTACGCTGTCAGGCACCTCCAGGACGTCCATGGTGCATTGTCGTCCTTGAATCGTCAGCCGCACCGCCTCATACATATCGGTCTGGGTTGTGCCGGAACTGCTGGTCACCTGTTTCGTGGCGGTCTTGGCCAGGCCCAATTGCTTGATCAAGCGGGTCGGCAACGAGATCAAGGTCGCCCCGGTGTCCGCCAAGGCATCCGATAGGGTGAGCCGGCGGACTTGGTTTACGTCAAGCCGGCCTCGCTCGGCATCCCAAAGGTCCTTGAGATTTTCAATGGTGGCTTCGGTGAGAACACGTCCCATGGTGGCTTCCTCCAAAGTAGCTGGTTTCATGATCAGACTGGGCTCTTCATACGCTCTTCATACTCAATACATTTCGTAGACGTGCTCGCCGCCGTGCGCCGGATTGCCAATCAGCTTTCGACCGCGCATGTCCACCACAAAATCGAGATGTTCCAGCGGCAATTGGCCGATCAGCACCGGCACGCTGTCAGGCACCTCCAGGACATCCATGGTGCATTGTCGCCCTTGAATCGTCAGACGCACCGCCTCATACATGTCGGTCTGGGTTGTGCCGGAACTGCTGGTCACCTGTTTCGTGGCGGTTTTTTCCAGCCCCAATTGCTTGATCAAGCGGGTCGGCAACGATATCAAGGTCGCCCCGGTGTCCGCCAGGGCATCCGGAATGGTGAGCCGGCGGACTTGGTTTTCGGCAAGCCGGCCCCGTTTCGCATCCCACAGGTCTTCGAGGTTTTCAATGGTTGCTTCGGTGAGAACACGTCCCATGGTGGCTGCCTCCTAAGTTGTGGTTTCTGGTTCGGCGGCGCCGCTTTCACCTGACGAGCATCGCGCCTTGCATAATCTGCTCCTTGGTCGCTCCAATGAGCATGATACCAACATTCTTGCCGGTGCGGCCGACTGTAATCGGCTCCCCGAATGCTTCGAGCGCTTCTACCTCCACGGAAATCTCTTCATTCTGCCCCTTGATTTTTAGGCGGTCACCTGGCCGAACCTCTCCCGCGGCAATCTTCCCGACAACGACAACTTTGCCAGGGACTTTGAGTTCAAAGGCATCATCGATGGGCATACGGAAGGCCGGTGAAGTCGTCGGCGGTTGCGAGCGTATCCAATTCCAATACGCCCATATCGCAACTCCGACAACGACAATCGCGCCGAGGATGTAAGGGGCATATTTCATGGAGAAACCAAGCCGCCGAACGCTACACAAAACCAAAACGTCAACTCCCAAGAAACTCCGCTTTTCATTATTCTATAGCACCCCCGGAATCGGCTCCCAGCCCGTCATGGTCTGGACAATTTCGCGTGGCAAGCCGGGCACGACCCGCAGCTCGCCGACGTCGAACAGCGTGTGCAGGATGGTGGCTACCAGGTTTTGGATGCGGACGGGGTTGGAGGCCGGTTCGCCGGCGTTGCGGTCGGAGCGGCCGATGACCTGGCCCATGCGCAGACCGCCGCCCGCCAGCAGCAGCGGCGCCAGATTGCCCCAGTGGTCGCGGCCGCCGGCGCGGTTGATCCGCGGCGTGCGGCCCATCTCGCCGCACACCACGAGCAGAATCTTGTCCTCAAGGCCGCGGGCTTCCACGTCGGCCAGAAACGCCGACAGGGCGTAATCCAGCGGCACGCCCATGTAACGCATGCCTTCTTCCACGGTGGCGTTATTCTGGTCGGCGTGCATGTCCCAGACGAAGTTGGTGGTGACCGTGACGAAACCGCAACCGCGCTCGCACAGGCGGCGGGCCAGGAGCAGCAGCTTGCCCAGCGATTTGGCGTTATCGACGTAGTTGTTGTAGTTGCGCCAGCGGCGGTCGATGGCTTCCGGGCGGACCAGGGGCGCCGTGTCATAGCGGGCCAGTACGCGCGGATCTTCCTTGCGCAGATCGAAGGCGTCGGCCACGCCGCCCAGCACGGTGCTCAGGGCTTGCTCGCGAATGCGGTCCATGCCGTCCAGCATCCGGCTCTCGGCCAGGTGCCAGTTCACCCGGTCGAGCTGGGCCAAGAGCTGGCGGCGGTCGTTCAGCCGGTCCAGGGGAATCGACAGGCGCAAGTCGTCCTGCAGTCCGCCGCCGACCGAGGGATCGAAGGGGGCGAAAGCCGTTCCGAGGAATCCGGTTGCGTTGAACCGGCCGAAGTTGGAAATGCCGGGCTGCGTGCTCGGATCGACGGCACGGGGAAACAAGAGGATATTGGTAGGCAAGCCGGTCTCGGGATGATTGCGGCCGGCGATGCGCGCGTAGATCGAGCCGAGGTTGGCGCCGAACGAATCGCGGCCGACGATCGGCTTGATATCGTGGTTGCCGTCGCCGCTGACGAAAGACCGCACTACGGTCACTTTGTCGGCCA
>CAZFGM010000013.1:0-23556 GCA_964518515.1 uncultured Alcaligenaceae bacterium
CCTTGATCAGCGATTCCACCAAACTCGATGTCACCGGCAGACCTTGCTTGCGGTATTCGTTCGCTGGATCGCCTTCCAGGCCGGTTGCCGGGTTCCGGCGGCCACGGCGTCGAGGGCGATCAGGCCATTTCCCGGGACCTCGCCGGCGACGTAACTCACCGCCGGCTTGTGCTTACCGGCGAACTTCCGGGCCAGGTACTGTTCCACGTCGGCGGCGGAATCCCGGGCCAGGACGAAGTTGATTTTCACGAGCCGGTCGAAGCTTGACCCGGCATTATTCAGCACGTTGGCCAGGTTGGCGAAAGCGTGGTCGAGCTGGCCGGCGAGGTCGCCGGCCTTGCCGCCGGCAATGTGCCGGCTGTGCACCAGCGGCACGGCATCGGCGACGACGACTGCGGCCGCGCTTCCCTTCCGCGGCTCGACCACCCGCACGTCGGCCAGGGCGGGCCCGCATACCAACACCATGCCGATGCCGATGCCAAAGCGGTTCATGATTCCTCCCTTTTGCCGTGGCTTGTGGCGGCACGTTTCCAACGTGCCGTCGAATCCCGGCAAGTTAAAAACTTGCCGCCACAGGAAAGCCCCATTGTAACGCTCAGGCGGCCGGTGTCAAAAAATGACGGCGGCCAGGGCAAAGCGGGGCCACGTGTCCGGTACAGGCACAAATATTGATTCTTTGATTGAACAGGACCGAGGTGAATGGCACTTCGGTCCAACCCAGTGGACCAATGAAACAATAGGAGATACCAATGCGGACTTTACTGTATGCGACGACGGCTCTGGCGGTTGGCTTGTTCGTGACCGCCGCCGGCAATGCCGGCTCCCTCCCTATCAAGATCAAGATTCAGGTCTTACGGCCTGATCTCAAGATCACCCAGATGCTGCCGAACGGCAAGCACGTGGCCGTGCGGGTCACGAACCTGGGCAAGGCCCCCAGCGGCGCCTGCTGGCTGCGGGTGACGGCTTACAAGTCCTTTTTCGGCGTGACGCGCTACGGCGTCGTTCCCGCCCTGGCGCCGGGCCAGAGCAAGACGATTTACGTCGGCGTTTTTCCTTTCTCCATGGATTGGACCAAGGTTCGCGCCACCGTCGATTTCACCAACCTGGTCATGGAAAGCAATGAGGCGAATAACGTGGTCGAAGTAATTCTGGGCGGCCCGTGATCCGGCGCCGCAACGACATGGCGTGAAAGACGAAGACGGGCATGCCAGCCATGCCCGTCTTTTTCACACCACTCCAGGCCCGCAGGCGAGTCTTCGAGCCTGCGGGGTATTATTGGATTCAGGTTTCCTGAATTGAGGCGTAGCCGAACTCCAGAGTTCGGGCAGCACGCAGCACCCAGATGTCTGGCGACTTCAGCTACAGAGTGATGGATTTCTCAATTTCCGCCGCGTGGAGTATATTTCTTCATTGCGGCAGGTGGCTCGCGGCCAGCCAGAAGCCCAGGGCGGTGATGGCCACGGCGCTCATCAGGGGCAACGCCCGGACCAGCTTGCCTTCTCCCCAGCGCGAAGCGAGAAATCCGCGCGTTTGCACCACCAGAATCCCGATCAACACCAGCACGCCCGCCAGACCGGCGCTGAACGCCAACAGCAACGGCAACGCCAACCAGAAGGCGCTGGAGCCGATCGTTACCAGCAAAAGAACAATGGCGTCCCAGCAGGGGACGATGCCGCCGGTCATGCCCAAGAGGACCAGGCCTTTCCAGGTAGGAGCGGCCGCGGAATCGGCAAACGGGGTTGCCAGAGGAGGATAGCCCGCTGCGATGGCGTGCGCTTGATCGTGGGAATGAACTTGTCCATGGTGGTGGTGATGATGCCCGCCGCCGAGATGAAAATGGTCGGCGCGGCCGGCCAGGCGCTGCAGCAACAGCCATAGGCCAAAGCCGGCCACCAGTAGTCCCATGATCAGGCCTAGACCTTCTTGGACCACCGGGCGGGCGCCCGCGGATTCCGGCAAGAAAAACAGCACCAGGGCGATCAGCAGGACAATGCCGGTATGTGTCAACGTGGTGATCAGGCCGAGGACGATGGCGTGGCCGATCGTGCCGCGCTGGCCCACCAGGTAGGCGGCGACCAGGGTCTTGCCGTGGCCCGGGGTAAGGGCATGGGCCGCCCCGAAAATTGCGGCCAAAAAGAGAAGAAAAACCAGCCCCAGGTCCGTCCGCCGGAAAAGGTCCAGTAAATCGTAATGATTCGTTGCGGCGGGTTGTTCCGTGGGACCGGACTCGGGAAGGGGCGGCGTTTTTTCGGGGCCGGGTTCGGGAAGGGATTTCTCCGGACTCTTTCGCGGCGTGTCGGCTTCGCGCGGCAGCACCGGGGCCGGTTTCGGAGGCGCCTCCTTCGGGACTACCGCCGCCGGTTTTTTTGCCCGTTGCTTGGGCCACAGCGTTGCGGCTTTATCCGGCACCAGGTGAAAGCGGGCTTCCAGGGAGCGCAATTTCTGCTCATCCCCGGGCCGCAACTCGATAGCCGGGCGGTTTTTCAAGGCCTGGTCCGGAACGACTTTGCCTAAAATCCGAAGCCCTTGGGTTTCGCCCAGTGCCAGATCGATTTTCCCGGACTGGTCGTGGTAATTGGTTTCGCTAAAAGTCAGGTGCTGGTCCGCGGAAACCGTCACGGACGCCGCGGCGCGAAAAACAAAATCACAGCGCAAGTGGCCCAGCGGCTCGCCCTTGTCGTCGGTGAGGCGCGGGCGGCGCTCGACGCACTGGAATTGAAGGACCCGGTCGTTGATCCGGGCGGTCAAGTTCTTGGCCAGGATGGGACCGTAGATCCGGGCGAATTCGCCGTAATACGCCAAAGGCTTTTTGCGGAACAAGGCCGGATCGACCTCGTCGCGAAACGGCCGCATGTCGTCGAGCAGGACCGTCAGCTCATCGACTTCCAGCCGATAATCGACCAGGACGGTGACGCGGCCATCCTGGTCCGCTTGCAGGCCGACCACGATGGTGCGATCGTGGTGGTCGCGCGGCACCGGATGCGCCACCGCGGAACCCGCCAGAGGGCCGGCAAGACAGCAGGCCAGAAGGAATAGCCGATAGCGCTTCATGATCTCTATTCCCTTGTACCAACAATAAAACCGCCGAGCAAGGTCGGCGGTTTTCGTTTTGCGCTCGGGTAATCAGGAACCATGGGAAAGGGTCATCGAAGTCGCAGTACTTCGAGTTGAGATCTCCCCCACGCGGCGCAAATTGAGGCATTTCATTAGCCGGCGAGCTTGCTCGCCGCGGCAAGCATTCATTCCACGGCGAGCAAGCTCGCAGGCTAATGGTCTCAATCCATCCCGCTGGCGGTATATCTTACAACCTCGGGTCCACCGGCTCGCTCTCCGATCTCGCCCTCGGTGACGCCGAACCATTCTCTTGCGGCTTGCTCGTCCTGGAGACCGCTGCAAACCCACCTTGGCGGCGAGATTGGATGTCACAAATGGCGACCTCCAATTGGCCAATCCGCTTTGGCGATTGCATTCCCTTTTCGGCTTCCCTACAATCCAAGCCGATTCGAAAAACCGATTTCGCCGCCGGAGGATCACGCCATGGCTCGTTTCGTGGCCTTTGGTTTTCTGCTGTTGAGTTGGATTCCTTCCCCATTGCTGGCCCAGGGCAATCTCCTGCGCAATGGGTCCTTCCAGGATGACTGGATCACCCACGTGCCGGAGAACAAGAACCATCACTGGTGTTATTCCTCGGAATTTTACCATCGCCGGGATTTCAATCCGGACGGCTGGATTTGCAAGGGCAAGTGGCAGTGGCAAAATGCCGACGCGCCGTACGGCCAGCGGCGGCTGGTGGTGCACGGCCCGGCGGAGATCACGCAGCGCGTCAACTGGGTGCTGGTCCACGACAGCGAAAATCTCGGCAACATGGCGGATGCCGGGCGGTTTCCGCAGATTCAGCTGCAACGTAGCCGGTTCCCAGAGCGCGTGGTCCGCGATCTGACCCTGCGAATGCAGCTCAGCGGCAAGGAGGTGCCGGCAAAGGCCGGCGTCCTGGAGCTGGGGTTATGTCCGCCGGGAGGGCTAACCCTGGCCGATCCTCTCGGCAGCGCCACGCCGCCCACGACCGTGGCTTCAGTCCCGATTCCCGAAGGCACCTACACCGGCAAATGGGTGGAAGTGAAACTGCCGGCCATGCAATGGCTCCAGGCGGTCAAGAACGATGCAGCCAAGAACCCCAAGGAAGCGGCGGAGCTGGCCAAAAATGGGCCGGTCCTGCCGGGAACGGTTCGCGTGGTCTTGCGCTACCAGGCCGACAAGGGTTCGCTCGAGGTAGACCGCGCGGAATTGAGCGAACCCGGACCGGCCTCGCCCAACCTGCTGCCCCACGGCGACTTCGGAGGGGCCAAGGCCCAGCCCGGCGAACTGATCGCCGGCTGGTCCGGGCCGTCCAAGTATCGCTATTTTCCGGGCCGGCTCTACTACCTCTTCAACACCTGGCACAACAGCGCTTCGGACAATCGCGGCAAAGTCCAGGTCGATGATCTGGTCGGCGCCCGCACCTTGCAGATGTTGGTGCCGGCCGGCGACGAGGTGGCCGTTTCCTCCCGGCCCATCGCGCTCAACCAGAAAGAGCCGCGCCTCCTGGAAGTACGCGCCTGGGTCAGGACCGATCGCCTGGCCATGCTGCACCTGGACGCGGTCGATGACAAGGGCCAGCGCCTGGACGGCTTTCCCTTCATCCACATGGCGCCGCACTCGATCGGCACCGACGGCTGGCGGCAAATCCGGCAAATCTTCCGCCCGCGCCGGCCGCTCCAGTCCGTGCGCCTCATGCTCTGTGCCCGTGGCGTCAACGGCTTCACCCTCGACGACACCGGCCCGCAGCCGCAGAACAACGTCGCCGGCACCATCTGGTGGGATGCCGTTACCCTCTATGAGCCGGAAAGCACCGCCGCCGAGCTGAACAGCCGGGGCGCCAAAGCCATTTCCCACCGGCCTTTGCCACGCCTGCCCGTCATAGCCGACTTCGATCTGGGCGAACGCCTGCTGGGTGAGAATGTCCTGACCGCCACGCTCCATGGAGTAGCGGAGGGACCTTTTGCCGTGCAGTGGGAGTTTGTGTCGCCGACAGGGAAGAAATCGCAGTACAAGAGCGCGCTGCAAAAACTTGTGGATGACCGGGGCGTGTTCACCCGGGGCGTGTTCAAGATTCCCTACCAGATTCAAGAGCTGTGCCCGCCCTATACGGAGTATCGCGGCACGGTCTCCCTGCTCAATGAAAAAAACCAGCCGGTCGCTAGCAGTGAGTTGTGGTTCGCCACCTGGACCGTGCCGATCGACGTGGACCTCGGAGCGCTGTACCTGCGGCCGGGCCAAAAACAATTCGTGCGGCTGAACCTGGGTCTAAGCCACGCCACCTTGAAAAAGCTGGCGGGCATCCGCTTGGAAGTCGTCCGCCGCGGCACCGGCCAGGTTGTGAAAAGTCAGGACCTTCCGGCTTCCCTCGCCCTGATCGAAGCGCAGCGCGGCAAAATCCCCATCGAATTGCGTGACGATTTCACCAACCTGCTCCTTGCCGATCTGGACGTGTCTTTTCTCCCCGTGCAGCCATTCCACGATCCGCAGCGCAACTGGTTCGTTCGGGCCAGCGCCCGCGATGCCGCGGGAAAGATTTTGGCCGCGGCCGATTCATCTCCTTTTTGCCGGCAGAATCACCAGCCCGATCAGCCGGCGGTCAAGACAGTTACCATCAAGAACCAGATGGTGTTCGTGAACGGCCAACCGTGGATGCCCTGGGGAGTGGTCTACGGCCACGTGCCGGTTTACGCCGGCCCGGCCGACCCAGGGCCGGGAAAATATCTCGATCTGGTCAACCTGCAGGCCTGGGGCATGTACGATCGCTTCAGCGCCGCGGCCTACAGCCGCAAACAGGCCAACGATATTTCCTGCATTCGCTACGTCGCCGGCTCGGTCACCGACCCGAAATTGCTGGACAAACTATGGACCAAGGACAACCTGTATGCCTCAAGCGCCTTCGTGGTGCCCAATCCTGTCAATTCCGTCCAGGAGCTGGTCAAGCAGGCCGGCGGACCCGACAAGCTGCAAAGTTATCTGACTTTTTGTAAGACCGCCCCCATGGTCGTCTCCGTGGCACCCGGCATCGAGGAAGCCTTCGGCCTGTTTCACACCCTCACCCCGCAACAGCTAAAGGGCCTGGCCGAGGTGGCCGCCTATCTGCGCAAGGCCACCGGCAAGCCGGTCATGGTCGGCCACGGCGGCTACTGGAATCGCCTCGAATTCGAAAAAGTCCCCTTTTTCGATATCTTCGATCCCGAGACCGAGCCGCTGTACCCGGCCAACCTGCACACCGACCTGAAACCCCTTCTCAAAAATTCGGCTAAGGTCATCTGGCTGCGGCCGCAGATGTACGAGGACGTGCCCTATGAAAGATGGCGCTTTCACGTATTTGTGGAACTGATGCGCGGCTGCCGCGGCTGGCAGATCGCCCACGGACCCGGCGATCCCTCCCTGTTCCGCGGTCTGCACGGCGAGCTGGATTTCTTCAAGCCGATCGTCGCCGCCGGCGAGCCGGGTCCCAAGATCGACATCCAACCGGGCATCGAGCACTGGTCGCGGCGCTACAAGGGCAAGACCTACGTCATCGCCGCCACCACGCGCGGCCTGACCCTGGGCCGCTGGCGCTGGCACGACGAGCCGGAGGGCGGCCCGGTGGCGCGCAGCCGCGGCACCACCGATCCGCACCTGTATCTGGCCGAGACCAATTCCTACGGCGCCGATCAGAAGGTCGATCAAGGCCCGACCATTCACGGCATCCAGTATTTGCCGGACGCCCGCTCGTGGCCCGCCGGCAGCAAGCTCATCCAGTGGGTCCGGCTGGACGCCAAGGCCCGTCCCGACAACCTGGTGGTTCTGGCCAAGCGTGAAGGCCGCTGGCTGCACGCGGCCAGTTGGGGCAAGTTCGATCCGGCCGCCTGGACCAAGGACCCCGACCGGGCATTGTGGTTTCTCCGCAGCTTCTATCGCCACGCCTACGGCTTCCTCGGTTGGGGCACCGACCTGGTGGAAAAAGCCAAGATGTACATTCCCTCTAAGACCGTGGCCATGGGCGATTTGCCCGCCGCCGGCGAATGGCTGCGCCTGGAAGTGCCGCTGGCCAAGATCGGCGCCACGGACGGCCTGCTCGATGGCGTCGCCTTCGCTCACGACGGCGGCCGCGCTTTCTGGGGACCGACCACCCTCGTCGATCCGCAAGGCAAGGAAGCCACCGTCTGGGGCAACACGCTCGAGCATCCGCCGGGGGTCCTGGCCAAGACGCGAATCGCCGTGCCGGGCCTGAAAGCGGGAAGAAAGATTCGCGTCCTCTTCGAGGACCGCGAACTGACCGCCGGCGACGGCTTCTTCGTGGACGACTTCCGCGGCCAGGACCTGTACCAGCGCTTCGGCGGCGGTTACGGCGTCGGCTACGGCAACGGGCCGGTGGCTTTGCATTTGTATGAATTGAACGGACCGTGATTTCGCAACACAATTCGAATTTTTTTCGGAAATCCTCGCCTGGCTGGCTGTCGGGACGGGGTCAGAAAGCCGTGCCCGACTCGAAGAAATAAATCATTGCCTCGATTTTTTGGTACTTTCCCTTTTCCATTAAGTCGATCGGGGTGCGGCCGCCTGCCGATTGACAGGCATCGTTTGGGGTTTGCAGCCAAGTTGGTAGGAAATCTTTTCGCATGACTCGGCTCAAGCCGGCGAGCAATTTTTCTACCTTTTTTGCCTTCTTCCACCCTTGGAGAGGCGCACCCGTTTTCTCCCACCCTTCCAGGGTGGCCTCCTCCACACCGAGCAGACGGGCAAAAATCGGGCAGTCGATACCATAGTCCTCACGGATCCTTTTAAGGCGCCCTGTGCGGACCGGGATACCGGCACGAACCTTCCGGAGGTTGCTTTTTGTGGTCGTTCTCTTGGCTTTGTCCTTTTTCACTCCGATCGTCATGTCGGGTCCTCCCTACGGGTGATTGTTCAACCCTTATTACATAATTCTATACCCACCGGCAACTTCAAGCTTTTTTTCGCCGTGGGGGTGGCACTTTTTCTTTATTGAGGATGCGCAGTCTGTCGGAAGACAACTTGTCGGGGAAGAGGACCAAGTTTTTGCCGCTAGGTTTATTGGCCGCCGACGGAAACAAGAGGCCATCGAAACCGGCCTCTCGGACCAGTCGGCCAATAGCCTGAGTCAGGGCCTCTTGGCCATGGTCTTGGAGGTCCTGCCAAGGTTCATCGGTGATTTGCCGCCAGGTGATGTTCAAATTCCTGCGGACTTTGAGATTAGTCAGGTCAAAACATTCGTTCAAGGTTGCTTCGAGGCGGATGACGACGAGGGGAAACACGTCGGCCTCCACATCGGGCAATCCTTGGCGCCGGCTATGGGCCAGGTATTCCGCGATAGCCGTGGTTAGATCGAGGCTGCCATACACCGCCCGAATGCCAATGGGATTGTAGCGGCCGCCAAATTGTTGACTTCCCTCTCCGGTTATCAAGTCCCGGCGGTTGGCGTAGTCGATACTGGTCGAACGGATAAATTTTCCTGACCAGGCGATGGCAGGACATTGGCGGATGGTTTCGGCCAATTCGTCGGAACGGGGATGGAATGACATCGCTAATCTAATCAATAGTTGCCAGAATCTGCAACGCCATGGTGGCGACATCCGGATTGTCAAAAGCCAGGTAGGCGGCGAAGCGCTTGCCGACCGAGGACACGGACAGGCCGCGGAGGTTGAGGCCGGCGACGGCCAGGCGCGACATGATCTCATAGCTGATGGCGGGGCGGTTGTCGCCTTCGACGGCGAGCATGGCCACGTCGAGGGCGGGTCCCAGCTCGGATTCCCGCGCCGCCCTGATCTGGTCGGGGCCGTTGATGGGGGCCAGGAAAATGACGCTGGTTTCGGGTTTTTTGGGATGCGGCCGGGTGAAGACGAATTCCAGATCGGCGCCGGCGCGGGCCAGCCGTTCCAGCGACGCCGCCGCCGCCCCCGGCCGATCGGGAATTTCGCCGGACCACGCCTGAACCTTGTGGATTTGCAGGGCCATGGACAAAACCTCGGAGAAGATTTGCTATGGGGGGTATTATATGGGCTTATTCTTTAGTTAGAGCGCCTAAAATAAAGGGCTTTTCGATTCGGCTGGCATGCTTTCGCGGATACCTCGGAGTGACAAGATACCGTCAACCACCACCGCGAAAGCATGGCACCCGCCTAGCGAGTCATCATTTTTTTAGGCCCCCCCTTAGCGCCGCGTGCGGACATAGACCGCGACGGGTTCGCCGTAGGACGGCCCGTTCAGGGCTTGCGGATTCCGGTGGCGGATAAGCGGCAGCTGGCCCAGCTTGCTGGTCCAGGTGCCGTCGCGTTCTTGAAGGGCGGCGTGGGTCACTTCCTTGATGCGGCCGCCCGCTTTGGTCGCGTACACGACCACTTTTTGCTGCCGCGGATTCGGGCGCAGATCCAGGCCCGCCAGGCGGCGATACCCTTGCTCGCGGTACATGCGGTCCATTGGTCCCAGGGGATTGGCGGCCGGCCCGGTCTGGGGGTTGACCCAGCGCGCATGAATCCCCAGGCTGTGGGAAATACAGTTGAAGCGCATGCCGGTGGTCGGATCGACGACTTCGAAATCGCCCCGGAGGTTGGGAAAGCCGGCGTTATTCTCGATGGCCCGCCGCGCTTGCGGGTATTTGTTCTTGTTGAAGCTCCCCGCGCGAGCATACGTTTCCTGGGGCGAGCCTTGTACTTGGACCAACGACCCCAGACCGAGGGTCACGGACAGGGCCAGAGCCAGCAGCCAGCGGCGCCACATGGTATTCTCCTGGAATGGAAGGCTGGATTTGCGGGACCCGTTGTCCCGTCGCCTTCACGTACCGCGGGCTTGGCTGACTGTTCCGGATTTTTTGGATTTTCAGGTGGACGATCCGGTCCCCTCCCGCGACGCCGTGTGGGAAGGGCTGGCCGATCTGGATTACGCTGGATTACGCCGGAATTTCCTGGCAAGAAGTGAATCGTCCTGAGGATGTGGATTTGCCTGTCATTGCAAAAAAAAAAGACCCACGGCAATCCGTGGGCCTTTGTCTTTTCCGCCAGCTTATTTTATGGGCGGGTATTATTTGGTCGGCGCGGGATAACTCTTGCGGATGTTCGTTAGCGTTATCTGATAATCGGCGGGCACGTCTTCGAAGGCGGTGATATTGAACAGGCGCATCAACGTCTTTCCCCATTGGGTGTTGTGGGCTTTCTTGAGGCCCTGTTTGAAGCGGTCGAGGGATTCCGGAGTGAGAACGTCGGCGCGGTAGACGATGGGTGCGGCGGGAAAGATTTCCGATTCCTTGACCACTTTCAGGCGATTGAAGCAGCCGGGCTTGACGGCCTGGTAGGTCTGCAAGGAGACGTTATCGACGATGGTGGCCTGCACGGTGCCGCCGCAGACCTCGTCGAGGGCGCCTTCGGTGCTGCCGGGCTGGGTGATCTGGTTGAAGAATGCTTTGGAGTCGCATTGGGCGCAGTCGTTGCAATGGCGTTCCAAGAACAGCCGGCAATGGCCCTTGGTGCCCAGGGCTAGGGCCAGGTCCTTGCCGCGAAGGTCGGCAAACTTCGTGGCAGGATTCGCCTTGTGAACGACTAGGCTGGCTTTCAAATGCCGGTCATAATAGACGGCAATCATCAGAGGCTTGAGGTTGGGATTTTTCTGTTGTACCCAGGCATACTCAAATCCCTGGAAAACGCCCAGGTGAAGTTGCTTGTCCTCCAGTTTTTTGCCAATTTCAAAGGCCGTGCCTCCGGTCGTGGCCTTGCCGTTGAAACCGGTAAGATCCTTCATCAGGTCAGTGAATCGCTTCATGAAAACATTCATCACCCCCTCGGGCACAACATTCGCTTCGGGAAACAGACTACCCACCAGGCCAATTTGCACCGGGTCGGGGGGTGAGGGATTCTGGGCCGGGCTGGTCCGGGTCAGGCCGATAAACGCGACCAGGAAGGCCAAAGCCAGAGCGATTCGCAGGCGCATCATTTGGGTTCCTCTTCTGGGTTCCAGATTGTGAAGGTCGGAGTCGTTATTCGATAGTCGCCTGCGGCTTAGCGGTTAAAAGCTACCTTCAAGCGGGGAGATTATTTTTTTTCTTCAAAGAGCCGGGTGCCGGCATAGGTGGGCCGCAAGCCGCCCGCTGTCACCCGTTCCAAGCCGGCCAGGGCCAGGGCATGCTGATAAAGGGCCTCGTTGTACTGGGCCCGCAATTGTTCTTCCAAGGTCCGGGAGCGAATCAAGTCGTCGACGGCCACTGCTTTGTCGTTGAACCGTTTGGCCTCAAGGTCGGCCACTTTCTTGGCCAACGGGCGTGCCTTGGCCAGATGGCCTATGCGGCCGACGGCTTCCTGCCACTTGGAAAAGGCCGCCTCGGCATCCAGCCACACCAAGTTCGTAGTCTTTTCCACCACAGCGCCGGCCCGGGCATTCAGTTCCGCAGTGCGATCCACCCGGTCCAGACGTTTGCCGATCATGAACACCGGCATTTCCAGGCCGATGGCGTACGGGCGATATTCATGATTGGCGATGCCCTGGGGGATGGGCCGGGAATGCACGTCGGCGCCGGCGGCGAAGGTCTTGGTCTGAATCTTGAAAAACAGCCGCCGCTGCGCTTGCACTTCCAAGGAGGTGACCTGTTCGGCGAGGGTGGCCTGCATCATTTCGCCGCGCCGGTCCAGGGCCATGGCAATAACTTCCTTGCAGTCAATGCCGGAAACCGGATCGGGCAGGGGTTCTTCCAGCAGGTTCAGGTCGAAATGGCAATCCACCCCCATGGCCTCGCGCAGGGCGGCGCCGGCTTTGCGCATACCCTCGACCGCTTCGATTTTCTTGGCTTCGTAAAGCTCGATGTAAATTGTCAGGTTATCGACGTCGTTTTGGGTCACATCTTTCTGCTTCTTTTTGGGATCGGGCGGAATGCCTAGCTTGACGAAATCCTCGGCTTGTTTTCGGTTGGACCGAAGATTTTCGAGCACGTCATTCACCACCTTGGTTTGCTCATGGGCATAGATGACCGAGAAATAATTGCGTGTAATGGCGTAGCGGGTTTCCCATTCAGCCAGGTCCACCGCGGCGGCGGCGATGTCCACGCCCAGGGCGGCCTGGTTCTTGCGGATGGGCAAGTCGGGCGAGAGCAACACGGCCAGGAAACTCAGGTTGTCCACGCCGCCGGTCTGGGCGGCCCGCAGGCTGGCCTGGGCCGCGGCGATGGCCGGCTGGTTGTCCAAGCCCACCCCCACGCAGTCGGTCAGCGTCAACGGACCGGAGGGGCCGTCCGCGCGGGCCGCCGAAACCAAAGTTCCAAAAATCACGCTGATGCCAGCGCACGCCGTGAGGGTAAGTTTCCGCGCCATTTTGGTGAATTTGTGCATAGCTTCTCCTCAAGGAAAATCCCGGTCCGGGGACCTTCCAACCTCCTGAGGATGGTGAATGTCGTTGGCAATGATTCCTTGATGAAAAAATCGACCAAGGGGACCGGGATCGAACAAAGGAAATTTGCTTAATGGTGCCAACTTCCGCAAAGAAGAATGATCCAATCGCTAAAGACGATTCGTTAAGATGGTGGTGGGCCGCTTTGGGCGGTAATCTGGTTAAAGGAGGCGGATTGGACAGGGATCAGGAGTCAGGAATCAGGAGTGGAAGTCAGGAGTCAGAAGTCCCCCTGAACCTGACTCCTGACTCCTGATTCCTGGGTCAGGGATTAGTGGTCATGCGAGTTGATTACACTGCTGCTGTCAGCCTGGCCCTGGAGCGAGCCCAGGCTCTGGCCCATAACGAAGGCACCCCCGCGGTGCAGCCGGACCATTTGCTGCAAGGACTTCTGCAGGAAGAAGAAGGCTGGCCGTGTCTGCTGTTGGCCCGGGCGGGAGCCGTGTTGACCCCGGTGCGGTCGGCAATGCCGTTAGCACCCTACCAAGGCCCGGAATTACCGTGGAGCGACCCGGTGCAAGCAGCTCTGCGGCAGGCCGCCGAGTTGGGCCGGCTCCTCTCGCCCGAACGCACGGTGGCCAGCGAGCAGGTGCTCTTGGCGCTGCTGCGCGAAGCGCCCGACCTGCGCCGCCGGCTCGGAGAAGTTGGAATGGATTTTGCCCGCCTGGAGGAGGAAATCATGGCCGGTCAGGGGCCGCCCTTGCAGCTGGACGAACCGCTCGATCTGGGCGAGCCCCGCGAGATTGTGAACACGGCACGGATTCTCGATGCCAGCGCCAATCGGGCCCGCGAAGCCGTGCGCGTGCTCGAAGATTATTGCCGGTTTATTCTCGACGATGCCTTCTTGACGGAAGAACTGAAACGCCTGCGCCACGAGCTGACCGCCGCCCTGAGCACCGTGCCCGCCAATCTGCTGCTGGAGGCCCGCGACACCCCGGGCGACGTCGGCACCGCCATCAGCACGCCGTCCGAACACGACCGGGCTTCCCTTGCCGATGTGGCCCGCGCCAACGCCAAGCGATTGCAAGAAGCCCTGCGCAGCCTCGAGGAATTCGGCAAGTTAGTTAATCCCGAGCTGGGCCAGGCCGTGGAAGCGTGCCGCTATCGGGCTTACACCCTGGAACAGGCGGTGCTGCTGGGGGCCGGCGCCCGCGAGCGCCTGGCCGGCGCCCGGCTTTACGTGCTGGTCACCGAGGCAGCTTGCCGGCTGTCGCTGGCGGGCACGATTGCCGAGGCCCTCGCCGGCGGCGCCCAGATCGTTCAATTGCGCGAGAAAGACCTCGATGATCGCACGCTGCTCGAGCGGGCCCGTGAAGTTCGCCGCTTGACCCGCCGCGCCGGGGCCCTGTTCATCCTGAACGATCGGCCGGACCTGGCGGTTCTGGCCCAAGCGGACGGCGTGCACCTGGGCCAGGACGATCTGCCGGTGCGGGCAGCGCGGCGCCTCCTGGGGCCGGACGCCCTCATCGGTGTCAGCACCCATTCGCTGGATCAGGTTCGGCGGGCAGTTCTCGACGGCGCCAGCTATATCGGCGTGGGCCCGGTGTTCACGTCCGGCACGAAAACGTTCGCTCAGTTTCCGGGCCTGGAATTCGTGCGTCAGGCGGTGGCAGAAACTTCGTTGCCGGCGTTCGTCATCGGCGGCGTGACCCTGGAGACCCTGCCGGCAGTGCTGGCCGCCGGCGGCCGCCGCGTGGCGGTCAGCCAGGCGATCTGCCATGCGGAATACCCGCGCCTCCTGGCGGCGAAAATGCGGCAATTACTGGAAGGAGCCAGCGATTCCTAATTCCTGACTCCTTTCTCCTGCCCCTGAATTAGCCACTGGGGTTGACCGCATGGGGTAGCATCCAAGCGGTTGCTAGAGGTATAATGATTTTTCGAATTCAAAGGAGAAGCTTATGAATCAACAAGCGACGCGCTTCGAGCCCCGCCCAACCCTGGGTCCGGAGAGTCTTCCGGTAGATTTCTCACGCGAGGAAGCGGCCTACCAGCGCGACAGGGAGCGTCTCGTACAGGCCTATTTGGGTTGGATTGTCCTGGTACATCAAGACGAGGTTGTCGGGGTTTTCCGTACTGCCAGCGAAGCGATACGGGAAGGTTTTCGCCGGTTTGGGGACGTGAAGATCATGGTCCGTGAGATTACCGCCCAGGACGAACCAGAATTCATCACTCACGTGGACATCAACCATCCTTCTTTCCAAAGGGTTGACTAATAGACGCAGGGACGATAGATGGGCAAGTTTACCGCAGGGGTTCAAGAACATTTAGCGCTCCCGGCTCAGGTGGGTCTTACCGCTGGCGAAGAGTATTTTGTTGGTCTTTCAGGTCGGGCTATTCCGGCGGCCATTCCCGTCCGTTTCCTTATTGACACCGGCACCAAGCGAACTACCCTGGCACCTTCGGTACTGGTGCAATTGAACGCCACGGCTTTTCGTACCGTACGGGTGGAGACAAGCCTGGCCGCCGGGAAGACCAACCTGTATTGGGTTCGCCTGGAATTCCCAGGCAGTTCGCTGGCCCCTTTTTCTGAAATGGCGCTTGCCGGGTTATCCCTTCCCGCTTCGCTATACGCTTATCATGGCCTGATCGGGCGGGACCTTTTGAGGCGGTGGGAATCGTGTCTTTACGAAGGCCGGCGCGGACGATTGACCATTCGGGATGTACCGCCCTTTTGGCGCCGGTGGCTTCGATGGTAAGAGGGTAGAGGTGCGCCAGGTCGACAATCCCTTCTGGTCCCAGCAACTCCTGGCTCACTGGCTCACTGACCTCTGTTTGACAACCTTCCTCGCGTGGTTAAAATAGGTTGAGGAGGTGCCGCAATGCGCTGGATGACTGCGATCCCCGTGTTCAACGAAGAGCGGCACCTGGTGGACGTCCTTGAGGAAGTTCGCAAATACAACTCGAACATCCTGGTCGTCAACGACGGTTCGACCGATGGCACCGCCGACCTGTTGGCCCGGCAGAAAGATGTCGTCGTCATCACCCACCGGCACAATCGCGGCTACGGCGCGGCGCTGCGGTCGGCTTTTGCCCATGCCGTGGCCCGGCCCGAGCTGGAAGTTTTGGTAACGATGGATTGTGACGGCCAACACGAACCGGCTCGGCTGCCCGTGTTGCTGGAAGCGCTGCACGATGCCGACATCGTCAGCGGCAGCCGTTATCTCCGCGCTTTTCGGCAGAACACTCTGCCCACTCCGGAAGACCGCCGGCATATCAACCAGGTCATCACTGCCGAGCTCAACGCCGCTCTGGGATTGAATCTGACCGACTCCTTTTGCGGTTTCAAGGCCTATCGCACCAGCGTCCTGAGACGCTTGCGGATCACGGAAAACGGCTGGGGCATGCCGCTCGAGTTGTGGGTGCAGGCGGCCCGGCTCGGCCTGCGCGTCAAGGAAGTAGGGGTACCGCGGATTTACCTCGATCCGCGGCGGGCCTTCGGCGGCGTGCTCAACGACGCCGGCCAGCGGCTGGCCTATTATCGCCAGGTCATCGCCAGCGCCCTTTCGGAAACCCACTCGGTGGGCCAAGTTGGTAGTCCCGCCTTCAGGCGGGGAGTTGGCGTGCCCCCCGAAGGCGGGACTACAAACCTGCCCCCCAAGCCGGCCACGCGAGGGACCTGGCGGTGAACGCCCTGGGTCCTTTACGCGCCCCGTCGGCGGATGGGGCCGTTCTGGCCGTTCCCCCCCTCGATCAGGCGGGCTCCCTTCTTCAGGAAAACCGCCGCCGACTCAGTCAACAACTTCGCATTCTGGATCGACCGCTGGCCGACCTGCAAGACCTGGCGCGGCGCACGACGCTGGCCCAGGCCCGGGAATACCTCACCCGCGGGGGCGAACCCCTACCGCCAATGGCCGGCGATCGCCTGGTGCTGGCCGGCCATCAACCCGAGCTTTTTCATCCCGGGGTCTGGGTCAAGAATTTCGCCCTCCATGGCCTGGGCCAGGCTCATGGCCTTGTTCCGCTCAATTTCCTGGTGGATAACGATATCGCCAAGGCCCCCGTCCTGCGGGTGCCGCAAGAAAAACCGCCGCACCTGGTCAGCGTTCCCTTCGACCGCCTGCAGGAAGAAGTCCCTTACGAAGAGCGGCCCGTTCTGGACGAGGACCTGTTCGCCGGCTTGCCGGAGCGTGTTGCGGCCATTACGCGGTCCTGGGCCTGGGAACCGCTGCTGCGAAGCTTCTGGGAGAAAGCCGGCCAGAAAGCGCGGCCAACGCCTCTCTTGGGCGAGCGGTTGGCGGGGGCCCGGCGAGCTTTGGAAAGGCGCTGGGGCTGTCACAACCTGGAAGTCCCGGTTAGCCGGCTGTGCCGGACCGAGCCGTTTGCCTGGTTCGCCGGGCACCTGCTGGTGCATCTCGGCGCTTTCCATCCACTGTACAACGAAGTGGTGCGCGGCTATCGCCGGCAACACCGCATTCGCAGCCGGCAGCATCCGGTACCCGATCTGGCCGACGACGGCGATTGGCTGGAGGCCCCCTTCTGGGCGTGGCAAGTCGGGCATCCTCGCCGCCAGCGTTTGTGGGTGCGCCAGACCGCGGGAGCCTTGCACCTCCGCGCCGGCAAGAACGACCTCTGGCCCTCATTGCCCACGCACGATCCAGGCGCGCTGGTCAACGGCTGGCAGGATCTGGAAAGGCACGGCTACAAAGTCCGCACTCGGGCCTTGACCACCACCTTGTACGCCCGACTTTTTCTGGCCGATCTTTTCGTGCACGGCATCGGCGGCGGCAAGTACGACGAATTGACGGATGTTCTCCTTGGGCGCTTTTTCGGCCTCCAACCCCCTTCTTATCTGGTGGTTTCGGCCACGTTACTTCTTCCATTTCCAAGAAATCCCGTGGATCGAGAGATATGCCGGCACCTGGCCCGCCAGCGCCGCGACGTGCGGTGGAATCCGCAACGCCACCTCGACGAAATTGCTGCGGCTCCCCTGGCTCTCCAGCTGGCTCGTGAAAAACAGCAATGGATTGTTCGTTCCAGTCCGGAATCATCGGATCGCCGGGGCCGGTTCGCGAAGTTGCGCGACATCACCGGCCGCCTCCAGCCTTTCCTGGCCCGGCGGGAACAAGAATTGACCGAGACCTGGCGGCAATGTGTCCAGCAAGTCGAAGCCAATGCGGTTCTTTCGCGCCGTGATTTTGCCTTCTGTTTGTATCCCGAAACCCGCTTGCGGCCGTTTTGCCAGCAGTTTCTGGCATGCTGATGGGCTTTGCAACGCAATTGTAGGTCGGCCTTTCCAGGCCGACGTCCCTTGCCCAGATTCATTGAGCTTGGGCGGTTCAGGTCGGGCTGGAAAGCCCGACCTACTAATTCGTTGCAAAGCCCATGCTGATGAGAAAAGCCGAACTTGACACGGAAAACGGGCCCGCTGACAATCATGAAGGTAGACCGTTGAGACTATTACCAAGTTTTCGCAGGCAAAATTAGATATGTCAGTCCTCAGTCCACCCGTATCGACTATGGCCATTCCCATGGATTTCATCTGGCGGCTCACGCTCGATCAGTACCACGCCATGATTCGCCAAGGCATCCTCACGGATGACGATCCCGTGGAATTCCTGGAAGGCTGGCTGGTTCCGAAAATGCCAAAAAATCCGCCGCACCGCATCGCGACCCGGAAAACCCGCAAGGCTCTGGAAAAGGTCGTGCCCGCCGGCTGGTATGTCGATTCGCAAGAACCGGTTACCCTGGAAGACAGCGAACCGGAACCCGATGTCCAGGTAATTCGGGGCGAACCCCAGGATTATCATGACCGTCATCCGGGGGGCCAGGACCTGGGCCTGGCTGGGGAAGTGGCGGAAACTACGCTGCAACGCGATCGCGGCAGCAAAAAGCGGGCCTATGCCCGCGCCAAAATTCCCGTCTACTGGATCATTAACCTTCCCGAGAATCAAGTCGAGGTGTATACCGAGCCAACGGGGCCCGGGGCCGAGCCTGATTACCGGCAACGCCAGGATTACACCCCTGCGGAAGAAATTCCCCTGATCTTGGAGGGAAGGGAAGTGGCCCGCTTTCGAGTTGCGGACTTGTTGCCCTGAACACCTCAAATAGGGCGACGGCATTTGTTTCGGGCATGGTTCAAAAACCGTTCTTTTGGGGTAACACCCTGTAGGGTGGGTCGAGTCTTCGAGACCCACCATGGTGGGCCGGATTTCGCCGGATTTCGGTGGGTCTCGAAGACTCGACCCACCCTACGAGTGTTACCGGCGATTGAACCATGCCTTGTTTCGTAAAAAGGTTCCCAGGCCTAATTTCTTCCGGCCAGGTTGGCCTGTGACCTTGCACAAAAACCGGCATATTAGTTAGGGCAAATTATGCGCCAGCGGGCGCGAAATGCGGAGGGGAAATCAAGCAAGCTCATCCAAAACGTGAAGCAGCCGGTCGATTTCCTCGGCGGTGTTGTAATGGACCAGTCCCAGGCGTAAAAAGCCGCCGCGCTCTTCCAGGCCGAGGCGCTGGGTCAATTCCACGGCGTACATGTTTCCACTCCAGGCATAGCTTTGGCGGGCGGCCAAGAACTCCGCCAACTCCTGGGCGCTGTGGCCCGAATGCGTGAGCGCAATGGTCGGCACGCGCTGATGCAACCGCTGGGGATCGGTGATTCCCCAAACTTTGAACTGGGGGCGTTGGGCCAGGCCTTCCAGAAGGCGACGGGCGAGGTCCATCTCGTAAGCCTGAATGGCGCGCAGGCCGGCGCGAAGGCGCGCGCGGCGATCGCCACCGGTTCCCAATCCGGCCAGGTACTCGACCGCGGCCCCGACCCCGGCCAGACCCTCATGGTTTTGCGTGCCGGTCATCCACCGGTCCGGGAGGGAATCGGGAACCGGCATGAGCTTGTAGGCGGGCAGCTCGACCAGGAGCTCGCGGCGGCCCCACAATACGCCGACGTGCGGCCCGAAAAATTTGTACGCCGAGCAGGCCAGAAAATCGCACTGCCAGGCCTGAACGTCGATCGGCCCGTGCGGGGCATAATGACGGCATCGATAAAAACCCAAGCGCCGGCGTCGTGGGCCCAGCGGCAAATCGTGGCAACGTCGTTGATCGTGCCGACCGCATTGGACGCCACACCGACGGCGACCAGGCGGGTGCGCCGCCCGAGCTGTCGCCGCAGGCTGTCCAGATCGAGCGTGCAATCTTCCGGTTCCGGATGCACGTCGATCCAGCGCACGGCGGCGCCGGCGTCGCTGGCCGCCAGCACCCACGGGCGGATACTGGCGTCGTGGTCCAGCCGCGACACCACCACCTCATCGCCCGGCTTCCGGCTCAAGTGGAAAGTCAACGTTGTCATGTTGGCTCCTCCGCACATGGAACCTGTTCCCCTGCTTCGACAGTACTACGAGGTGCTCCGACGCCCTGCCGCCCATTTCCGTTGTCAAAGTGGCCAAGCCGGGCAAGACCGGTGAACCTGGAAAATTACCCGTCCAGATGCCCCTTGACATCGTCCTTTCGCGGATGCTACAAGCCGACACCTGATGGATTATCTGGCTCCGCCAAACCGCCCAGCAGGTTACCCTGCGCCGGGTTGAGTTTCATCCATTTCCACGGGTCTGGCATGATCAAGCGCAAGAGCCAACTCCTGAGCCTGTGGTTTGTGACCTGGGACCTGGCCGTGACGGCCGCCGCCTGGGTCGGAGCGTATTACGTGCGCTTCCACTCCGGCTGGGTTCCTCTGACTGCGGAGGTCCCGGATATTGCCTTGTGCTGGGGCAATTTGCCCCTGGTCCTGCTCCTGGCCGGCACCGCCTATCGCTTGACCGGGCAGTACGTCATTCATCGCATGCGCCGGTTGCGCGAGGAGGTGATCAGCGTCTGCAAGGGCACCGCCCTGATGGCCCTGTTGGTCATCGCCGCCACCTTCGGCATGCACGACCCGTATGAATCGCGGGCGACCTTCGCGGTGTTTTTCGGCCTGAGCGGCCTGGGCGTCCTGACCGCCCGCCGCCTCAGCTGGTGGGGCATCCGCTGGCTGCGCAGCCACGGCTACAACCAGACGCATGCGCTGATCGTCGGCACAGGCCGGGTCGCGCGCAAGACGGCCCATGCCCTGCGCACGGCCCGCTGGATGGGCATCAAGAACATCGGCTTCGTCGAGGACCAGCCCAGCCGCTGGACCGGCGATCTGGACATCCTCGGCACCACTGCCGACCTGCCCCGGCTCATCGACAAATACCAGATCTCCCACGTCTTCATCGCCTTGCCCATGAACCGCTACCATGAGGCCCGCAAGGTCTTCGATAGGCTCTCGGGCACCCTGGCCGAGGTCCGCCTCGTCGCCGACGTTCCCACCCTGGCCGGCCTGTCCGTAAACATCACCAACCTCGATGGCTTGCCCGTCGTCGGCCTGCGTGAAAGCCCTCATTTCGGCCTCAACGTCGTCGTCAAACGGGCCATGGACGTCCTTCTGTCCCTCATCGCCCTGACACTGCTGTCGCCGCTTCTTCTGCTCATCGCCCTCGTAATCAAGTTGACCAGCAGAGGCCCGGTCTTTTATCGCCAGGAGCGCTGCGGTTTGAACGGCAAGCCATTTCAGATGCTGAAATTCCGCAGCATGCGCGTGGACGCCGAGCACCACACCGGGGCCGTCTGGGCGCAGAAAGACGATCCGCGCCGGACGCGCCTGGGGGCATTCCTGCGCAAGACCAGCCTGGACGAGTTGCCGCAGCTCATCAACGTCCTTTTGGGGGACATGAGCCTGGTCGGCCCAAGGCCGGAACGCCCGGTGTTCATCCAGCAGTTCAAAAAGACGATTCCCAACTACAACGCCCGCCACTGCGTCAAGGCCGGCATCACCGGCTGGGCCCAGGTCCACGGCTGGCGCGGCAACACCTCGCTGCGCAAACGCATCCAGTTCGACCTGTACTACATCACCCACTGGACCCCGTGGCTGGACATCCGCATCATGTGGATGACGCTGTGGCACGGGCTGTTTCACCGCAACGCGTATTAACTCTGGTGGCTGCACGATCACGTTTCCAAGCCAAACCCGCCTGAATCTGCGAAGTTGCCGTAGGTGAAGCGGTTCAGGAATGGAAAACACGCGATGCCATCGAAGCCGGCCGGAGCGGCCGGGACGCCTACTGCGAAAACAGGTTGGTCGAAACCGAGCAAGGGCAGTTGGACAGGAATACTGTAGACGGGATAGGAACCTGTATAAGAGCCGCCGAGAAGCACCGGCTTGTCCAGGATTCCGCCGCCTAACAAGCAATCGTGCTCGTCCAAAAGGAGTTCAAAGCCGGCGCCGAGCATACCGGCGCCTGTGTCGGCCAGCAGAGTGCGTGTGAACTGGCCCCCTTGCGCCAAGGTAAGGGTCACCTCGACGATCGGTCGGCCATTCAACAACGGCCACTGGGCGCGAGACATCAGCGAAGTCCCTAGATATACACAACCTGGGTATAATCTCGACTGGGCTCGACAATGAAGCATTTGCTCGGATCGGGCTCTGCCTCGCGGAGGCGGCGATCCAACTCTTCCAAGTTGTCCGCAATGACAACGACCTTGCCGTTGGCGATGCCGACAAACTTGCCCGAGTAGATCGATTGAGGATTGCGACGAACTTCCTCGATCAACTCTTGGGCGAGTTGGCGATTGCGCGTTAGGACGTCCGGTTGTGGCATGTCTTTCTCCAAGATCCAGGAGTTTAAATAATATAATATTCCTTCCCGGGAGAAACTTTCATGTCATATTCCAAGATTTAGGTGTGGGGAGTTTGTTATTTTCCGTCCCGCGAGGGACCGCCGGAGGTCGAGGGCCTTTCACCTCGCCTCTCAACACGGCGCCGGAAACTGCTGGCCCAGCTCGCGCACTTGGCCGCGAATGCGGCTTTGCACCGTCTTGTCCCCCGGTCCGGTCAGTATCGCGCCGATCCAGCCGGCGATTTGCCGCATTTCCGGCTCCTTCAGGCCGCGCGTGGTCAGGGCCGGCGTGCCGAGGCGAATGCCCGAGGGGTCGAGCGGCGGCCGCGAGTCGAACGGGATCTTGTTCTTGTTGACGGTGATGCCGGCGGCGTCGAGAGCTTCCTCGGCCGCTTTGCCGGTAACGCCGCGCGCGGCCACGTCCACCAGGAGCAGGTGGTTGTCGGTGCCGCCCGAGACGAGGCGGAAGCCGAGGCGCGTC
The DNA here is from genome assembly GCA_964518515.1 of uncultured Alcaligenaceae bacterium. Lineage (GTDB taxonomy): Bacteria > Planctomycetota > Planctomycetia > Gemmatales > Gemmataceae > CAZFGM01. Next base: position 22,564 of record CAZFGM010000013.1, read on the forward strand.
AGCTCGTCGGCCAGGGTTTTGGCGTTGGCGACAATCTGGGCGGCGTAGCTTTTGAATTCCGGTTTGAGGGCCTCGCCGAAGCCCACCGCCTTGGCCGCGATCACGTGCATGAGCGGCCCGCCTTGCAGTCCCGGAAAGACCGCCTGGTTGATTTTCTGGCCCCATTCCTGCTTCGTCAGGATGAAGCCGCCGCGCGGGCCGCGCAGCGTCTTGTGGGTGGTCGAAGTTACGAAATCGGCGAACGGCACCGGATTCTAATGCTGATCGCCCGCCACCAGGCCGGCGATGTGGGCCATGTCCACCATGAACAGGGCCTGGTTCTCTGTGCAGATATTGGCGAATTCCGCGAAATCGATCGCACGCGGATAGGCGCTGGCGCCGGCCACCACCAGCTTCGGCTTGTGCTCGCGGGCAAGCCGGGCCACTTGATCGAAATCGATGCGCTCGTCTTCTTTGCGGACGCCGTAGGCGGCGACCTTGTACCATTTGCCCGAAAAATTGAGGTGCATGCCGTGCGTCAGGTGCCCGCCGTGGGCCAGGTCCATGGCCAGAAGCGTGTCGCCCGGATTCATGGCCGCGAAATAAACCGCCATGTTCGCCTGCGCCCCCGAGTGCGGCTGCACGTTGGCCCGCTGCGCGCCGTAGACCTTGGTTACCCGATCGATGGCCAGGCGCTCGGCGACATCGACGAACTCGCAGCCGCCGTAATAGCGCTTGCCCGGATAGCCCTCGGCGTATTTGTTGGTCAGGACCGACCCCTGGGCGGCCAGGACCGCCGGCGACGTGTAATTCTCCGAGGCGATCATTTCCAGCCCCTGCTGCTGGCGCACGCCCTCGTCGTGGATCGCCTGCCAGATTTCCGGGTCGGCATTCTTTAAAACGTCCATTGCCCACCCTATTCTTTAATTTTCCATGGTCGGTGTTTCGGAAAGAATAACACGGACGGGGGTACGGTTTTTGCGCTTGGTTTCTTCTTCATGCACCCGGAGCAGA
>CAZFGM010000014.1:0-23542 GCA_964518515.1 uncultured Alcaligenaceae bacterium
TCACCACACCCCTCGCGCGGCTGACTCATATCGTCGTCATGGGCATGGGCGAACCGCTGGCCAATCTGGACCACCTGTTGGGGGCACTGGACGTGGCCAGCGCAAAGGATGGTCTGGGCATTGGCGCCCGGCACATCACCATTTCCACGGTGGGCTTGCCGGCCAAAATCCGCCAGCTCGCCGACCGCGGCAAACAGTATCATCTGGCCGTGTCGCTGCACGCTCCCAACGACGCCCTGCGCAACCAGATTGTGCCCACCAATCCCAAGACCGGCTTAGCCGCCATTCTGGAAGCTGCCGCTTATTTCTTCCACAAAACCGGCCGGCAAGTCACCTATGAATATGTGTTGTTGCGCGACGTGAATGATTCGCCGGCCCAGGCCGAAGAATTAGCCCATCTCCTGGGCGGCCGCAAGGCGCACGTGAACCTGATTCCGTTTAACGACGTTGCCGGGCTACTTTATCGCCGGCCCACCCAGGAAGCCTTGACGGCCTTCGTCAATGTCCTGCGCCAGCGCGGCCTGAGCGTGAAGGTTCGCAAACGCAAGGGTTCGGCCATCGACGCCGCCTGCGGCCAGTTGCGCCGCGAGGTCAGGAATCAGGAGTCAGGAATCGGGAGTCAGGAGTTAGGAATCAGCAGTCGGGAGTCTTCCTTAATAACTGACTCCTGATTCCTGACTCCTGATTCCTGTGCCGGCCGACCGGAACCCTCCCCGGCGGCAACGGTTTAATAATCCGGAGGTGACTCGCGGCGAGGCAGCCGTGGCCGTCATCGGTGAATCCAGCGGGCAAATGGCGCTGCGCGATCCGGACATTCGGATCATGCTACGCGTCCGCGCTGATGATCCGTCCGCCTTCGCCGAGCTGGTGGAGCTGTACAACCGCCGGCTCATTACGGTCTTACACCATCTGTTAGGCAATCCAGAGGAAGCCGAGGACCTGGCCCAGGAAGTGTTTCTGCGCGTTTACCGGGTGCGGAAAAAATACCGCCCGCGGGCCAAGTTCTCGACCTGGCTGTTCACCATCGCCAACAACCTCGCCCTGAACACCCTGCGCACGCGCCAGCGCAGGCCGGTCGTGCCGCTGAACCTGCGGGATTCGGGCCCCCTGGGCCCGCGCCCCGCCGAGCAGCTGGTCAAGGATCGCGCCAGCCAGCCCATGCAGCGCATGCAAGAGCAGGAACTGGCAGGCATCGTCCGCCAGGCCCTTGGGGAACTCAACGAGCGCCAGCGCATGGCCGTGGTCCTCAACAAGTTCGAGGACCTGAACTATGCGGAAATCGCCGAGGTAATGAACTTGACCACCAAGGCGGTCAAGTCGCTGTTGAGCCGGGCGCGCGACAACTTGCGCAACGCCCTCAAAGATTACATCTACATGGACAACCCGCCGCCCAATGGGGAAATTTGATTGCGGATTGTTGTTTCGGATTTCGGATTTCGAATTTGTTTCGAATTTCGCTATTCGAATTTCGAATTGGGGAATAGCCATGGCGCACCTGAGCGATGAAGATCGGGAAGACCTGGTGGCTTTCCTGGACGGCGAGCTGGACGAGGACAAGGCCCGCCAGCTGGAAGGGCGGCTGAACCTCGATCCGCAGGTGCGGGCCGAGGCGGAGGCCTTCCAGCAAACCTGGGGCCTGTTGGATTATCTGCCGCGGCCGGAACCGTCGGAAAGTTTCACCCACCGCACCCTGGAGCGGCTGGCGGTGCAGACGTCCACGCTGCGGCGAGGGCCTGCGGTCCGCTGGCTGGCCGGCCTGGCCTGGGCCGCCGGCGTGGTCCTGGCCGCCGGCGCCGGCCTGTGGGCCGCCGGCCTGCTCTGGCCGAAATCCGCCGCTGCCGACCAGGCCCTGGTCCGCCATCTCCGCGTCATCGACAATCTGCCCCGCTATGAGCAGATTGACGATCTGGATTTCTTGAAAGCCCTGGATGCCCCGGACCTGTTCGGAGAGGACCCAGGATCGTAACGATGGATTTGTTTACATTTAGCGCACGCTTGATCTTCCCAAGCAGGTTGTTGTTCTGGCAGGGATCAAGCGTGCGCGAAACGCAGGCCAAAGGTGATGGTCATGAAGCGTGGGTGGATTATTCTCTTGGGAATTCCTATTCTGGCGGCCGCTCCGCTGCGGGGCCTTCCCGAGCCGACTGCGCAGGAGTTGGAACAGAACCGCCGCGATCTGGACAACTACCGCAAAAACCATCCGGACAAATTCGCCCTCTTGCACAAGAATGCCGGCCTGTTCCTGGCCCTGACGCCCCAGCGGCGCGAGCAACTCCTCAAACTCGATCACGAATTGCACGAGCAAACCTCGGCCGCCCAGGCCCGCTTGAATAATGTCCTGGAACGCTATCTGGAATGGCACAAAGGTTTGGACGAAACCGACCGGCAAAAAATCAAGAACGCTCCCGACAAACAAACTCGGCTGCAAATCCTCCGCTACCTGCGCGAGCAGGATTGGTTAAAATACCAACCCAAGAAAATCCGCGACGAGCTGGCCAGGAAGCCACCTCTCGGGGATGGCTTGGTCGAGGGGCTGGTGCGGCAGGCTCTGGCGAAAGAAAAACGCGGCCAACGCATCCGCGAGTTGCGCACCGCCGAACGCCTCCGCAAGCAAGAATGGCAGATTGCCGTCCGCTTCTGGGAGGATTTGCTGACGGAGAAAGTCGATAAAAAGTTTTTACCGAGCTACTTGACCGATTTGCCCATGGACATCCAGGTCTTCGTTAACGACTATTTGCGGCCCAGCCTGTTGCCCGCCGATTGGGACCGCTTGGAAAAGGTCCAAGGACAATGGCCCTTATTCCCGCAGACCCTTGTGGAATTGGCCGATCGTCACCCCGTTGCCTTGCCGGCGCCGCGTGGACCCCGCGCCCTGGTAGAGTTGCCCAAGGATGTCCAAACAGAAATAAAAAAAGAAATCAATAAATTTTCCAAAAAAGGATTGGGAAAAAACCTTCACAAAACCCTGGTGGATGCCCAGGGGCGCTGGCCTCATTTTGGCGAAGTGGTTACGGACTTCGCTTACAAACGAGGGATGATTTTTCCCTTTGAATTCTGGCCTTATAATTCCAAGGGCCTTTCGGAGGAGACCAGGAGTTTTGTGGAGCAGAAATTGATGCCGGTGCTTACCAAGGAAGAAAAACGCACTTTAGACAGACACCAAAACCGGTGGCCCGATTATCCCCAAACCCTGGACGACCTGGCCCGCAATCATCACCTGGAGGTTCCCTGGCAAACTTTGCCCGGCAAGCGCAAACTGTGGGACAAATATCGCCTGAAGAAAACCGCCCAGGGCTTTCCCGAGCTACCGGTGCAGACACTTCGCGATTTCGTGCAGTTCGAGCTGACTCCCCAGGAACGGGCGCGGTGGAAGGTGTCCCACACCGATCCTGCCAGCCTGGAACGCGCCGCCCCGCTCTTTTTCCAGCGCCACCAACACGTCCTCAAACGGCTGCAAAAGATCGATCAGGCCCGCCGCCCCCGCCCGGGCGAAGGCCACTTCCTGAAAGGGCCGCCGCACAAGCCGGAAAAACCGGAGTTTTAAGCAGATTGTAAATTGCAGATTGCAGATTGCAGATTTGCAACCAACCTGGCAATCTAAAATCGGACATCGTTTGGTCGATACCGATGGGGGGGACTACCGCGCTTTCAGGATTCCACCGTGTCCAGCGCCTCCGCCACGCAATCGACTTTGGCCGCCGATGTCGCGGCTTTCCGTAATTACCTGGCCGCCGAGCGCGGCCTGGCCGCCAACACCGTCTTGGCGTACGGCCGCGACCTGGAGCGCTTCGCCAGCTGGGCCGCCACCGGCGGCCTGAAAGATTACCTCGAGCCCACCGTTCGGGATCTGACCCACTACCTGAGCTTCTTGCACGACGAAAAACTGGCCCCGCCGTCGATCGCCCGCCACCTCATCGCCTTGAAAATGTTCTACCGCTTTCTCCGCCTGGAGGAGCGCGTGACGCACAGCGCGGTGGAACTGTTAAGCTCGCCCGCCTTATGGGAGCGCATTCCGCACGTGCTCAGTCCGGAAAGCGTGGAAAAGCTGCTGGCGGCGCCGCAACCGTTGGAGCGCTTCTACTGGCGCGATCGGGCGCTGTTGGAAACTTTGTATGCCACCGGCAGCCGGGCCTCGGAGGTGGTGGACTTGAAACTGGCGGATGTGTATCTGGAATCGGGGTTTTGCAAGTGCCAGGGCAAGGGCAGCAAACAGCGCGTCGTGCCCTTGGGCCAGCCGGCCATTGCCGCCTTGCAAGCTTACCTCGACAAGCAACGGCCCGGGCAGGTGAAGGCGGCCCCCGACGCTCCGTGGTGCTTCGTCAGCCGCGGCGGCCGGGCCTTGACGCGGGAAATGCTGTGGCACCTGGTCAAGAAATACGCCTTGCGGGCCAACCTCAACAAAAAGGTCAGCCCACACACCCTGCGGCACAGCTTCGCCACCCATCTGCTCGCCGGCGGCGCCGATCTGCGCACCGTCCAGGAACTTCTGGGCCACGCCAGCATCCGCACAACCCAGCTGTACACTCATGTCGATCGCGCCCGGCTCAAGGCGATTCACCAGAAATTCCATCCGCGGGGATAAGTTGTTTACCGTTTAGCGTTCGCAAATCATTGCCAGTACCGTCTCGCGCTTGCAATGATCCTGCGAGCGCTAAACGTAAACAATTCAGCGCGCTACGGTACTTGCAATGATCCTGCGAGCGCTAAACGTAAACACGATCAGCGGTATGCATTGTAGTCCTTGAAGTACAGGGTTTTTTCACCCATCTTGTTGGCCGGACCCACATAGGCCCCATTGAAATTGCGCCAGCCGTAGGCGGTTTTGAGGGATTCGCGTGCGACCCATTCAGTGTTTTTTTCCGGGATGACACCTTCTTCCAGGTAAAAGCCAATGTTCTTTGCGGTGTTCAGATCTTTTTGCAACAATTTCGAGCCAGACAAAGCGCTGCCGGTCACTTCCACCGCGGTGGTCAGTTTGTATTTCTCCTCGCGCTTTTTGTCTTTTCCTTTTGCGAGGCTATCGACGAGCTTTGTCGCCTCCTTTTCACCCTTCTTATCCTTTGCGCCGTACCAGAAAGACATAGGCACGGCCTTGACCTTGCCTGCCAAATATAGGGTGCTGGTGGCCAGGTTGAGTTTCGCGTCACCCAGTTTGTCCCTGATGCCGAGCCACACGCAACCGATGATGTCGTGGCCTTCTCCGCGCGTTTCCGGAACGAGCGGCCCACCGGCGAACTTCGGCTTGAGGCGCACCTTGTAATATTCGGCCTGCAGCCAGATGGCCCCCAGGGTGGCCCCCGTGTCGGCCCCGATCAGGATCAAGTTGGACGTGTTGCACGCGCCAGCGTCGTTTTTACGGTCGAGGAAGGCGCGGGCGGCAGCGATGTCGTTGACCAGGTACTGATAATACGTAGGGTGGAAGTTGGCGTAGTCAATGGACTCCTTGCCGAGAGCTTGGGGTTTTTTGGCCGCCGCCAGGCGGGGGTTGGCGGCGAGGATGGCGTTTCTAATATCGACGCGGTTGGCGCCGACCCCTCTCCAAAAAAGTTCCTTATCATGTAACTCCGTGCTCAGGCCGTGGCCGCGGAAATCAAAGGTCAAGATGGCGAAGCCGCGTTTTTGCAATTCTTTCGCCAGCTGGGTCCAGCCTTGGCTATTTTCGCCCAGGGCATGCAGCATCAAGACCGCCGGGGGAGGGGAGGGAATGTTTTTGTTGGGGGCGGCAGCATAGAACGTGCCCTGCAGCTGCACGCCATCGGCGGATTCGAAGTGTACTTTTTCAGGGGCAGGGATGTTCTGGGCGAAAGCCGGGGCCAACACCCCGGCCAGCATGCCGATAGCTAAAAAACGTGACAGCTGTCGCATGAACCTTTCCTCCAAAGCTGAAGGGCACGCACCAACCCTGCGGCACAACTTCGCCACTCAGTTGCTCGCCGGCGCCTCCGATTTGCGCACTCCACCATCAGAAATTTTCACCCGCGGGGATAGGTTGTTTACGCTCACCGGATTGGCAATGATCCTGCGAGCGCAAAACGTAAACAAATTCAGCGGTACGAATTGTAGTCATTTTTGAAGTACAGGTTTTTTTCGCCCTTCTTGTTGGCCGGGAATACTTGGCCTTGTTTACTGCGCCAGCCGTAGGCGGTTTTAAGAAACTCGCGTGCGACCCATTCGGTGTTCTTTTCCTGGACCACCAACTCGAGGTAGTCGGCGAGGAACTTTTCGGTTTTCAAGCCTTTTTGCAGAAGTTCCGAGCCGGACAACTTGCTGCCGGCCACTTCCACCGCCGAGGTCAGTTTGTATTTCTCCTCGCGTTCCTTGTCTTTGCCTTTTTTCTTGTAAGCGACCAGATTATCGACGAGTTTTTCGGCCGCGATCTTGCCCTTCTTGTCCTTTTCGCCGTACCAAAAGGTCATGGGCACGGCCTTGACCTTTCCCGGCAAATAGAGAGTGTTGGACAGAGTCAAGGCCGTGCCCCCCAGTTTGTCGTTAATGCCGAGCCACACGCAGCCGATGGCGTCGTTGCCCTCGGCGCGATTTTCCGGAACGGGCCGCAGGTCGCCGGCAAACCGCGGCTTGAGACGCACGCGGTAATATTCGGCGTGCAGCCAGATGGCCCCGAGGGTGGCCCCAGTGTCGGCCCCGATCAGGATCAAGTTGGACATGTTGCAGGCGCCGGCGTCGTTTTTGCGGTCCAGGTAGGCGCGGGCGGCGGCGATGTCGTTGCACAGGTACGAATAATACGCCCTGTTAAAGCCGGCGTAATCGATGGAAGTGGCTTTGGGGAAGCCTTTCACCAGGGAGGCATTAGCGCGGTTGGCCCAGAAGAGTTTCTCGTCATTCAGGTCCGTGCTCAGGCCATGGCCGCGGAAATCAAAGGTCAAGACGGCGAAGCCGCGCTTTTGCAGTTCTTCCGCCAGCAGGGTCCAACCTTTTTTCTTGCTATCTTCGCCCAGGGCGTGCAGCATCAAGACCGCCGGCGGGTTCGTTTTGCTGCTGCCGTAGAACGTGCCCTGCAGCTGCACGCCATCGGCGGATTCGAAGCGTACTTTTTCCGGGGCAGGGTTGTTCTGGGCGAAAGCCGGGGTCAACACCCCGGCCAGCATGCCGATACCTAAAAGAAGTGACAGCTGTCGCATGAACCTATCCTCCATAGCTGAAGTGCACGCACCAACCTTATTCGATCTTAAAGGGTAATCGCGAAGGGGTCAACGAAGGAACGGGAAAAGTGGAAAAGAAATTCCCTGGAACCGCCGGGAGTTGGGGTTGCCCGCGGCGGTTTCAGGGAAGCACGCGAGGATTCCCAGTCCCCGCGCGACGCTGCCTTGGCCCGACATCTCCAAGTGATCTCTCTTGTCCAATGAACTGGAACGGTCACAAAGTTGCGGGCCAGGGCAGGAGTTGGAGAGCTGGCGCCGCCTTCCCAGGGGAAAGAGCCGCCGATCTCTCCGGGAGTCCCCTGGAGCAGCAGGGTGGTCCGGCCCTATGTTTTCGCCAACCCCGGCCGAAACCGCGACTCCCGCGGACACCGTGATTACTCCATCGTCACCACCTTTCGCAAGAACTCGCCTAATTCTCTCCCCCGACCGCCGCGCCCGAAGGCGGCAACGGCGGAACCGACAGGGGCCAATTATCGCCGGGCTGTCCAGCCCCCGCCAGTGAACAGGCTTTCCCATTTTGCCCATTGGAGAGAGGAGAAAAAGCACCAGCGGGTAAAAATCGCGGCCTGGACTTGACGGCAGCGCGGCCGACGGCATAATTCGCCGCCCAAAAATTTTTCGCGGTCCTGCAAAAAAAAGGAGGCTGGAATGAAATGGGTTCAGCTGATCGCGGTCGCCGGTCTGGGACTGGCGGCGCCTGGGGGCCAGGCACATCCGCCAGGCAGTAATGTCTCTTTCGGGATTCACTTGGGCACGCCGGTGTATCCGCGGCCGTGGTGCGGATATTATCCCGGGGTCTATTACCGGCCCTATCCCCTGTATTATTATCCGCCGCCACCGCGGGTGATCGTGGAACCGGCTCCCATCATCGTGCAGCAACACGCCCCGATCGTGGTGGCACCCCCCCCGCCCAGCGTGGCTGTACAACCGTCCCCGAGTCTGGTGCCCACCGCCAACGTGGTGGTGGCCAGCTCTGAGGCCATCGACCGGCATTTGCAGCTGTTGACCAGCCCGGACGAATTGGTCCGCCGCGACGCCGTAATGGATCTGGGCCGGCTCAAGGCCGAGGGCGCCCTCGACCCCCTGGCGGCGACCCTGGCCGGCGACAAGAGCCCGGTGGTGCGCGACGCCGCCGCCCGCGCCCTGGGCCTGATCGCCGCGCCGCGCTCGCTGGCCGCCCTTACCCATGCCGCCCAGGCCGATACGGACCGCGACGTCCGCCGCAGCGCCCAGTTCGCCGTCGAGGTCATTCAGGCCAATCTCCGGTCGCGCTAAGGGCATGTTCCTACGACAGGCGAGCCGAGCGACGTAAGTCGCCGGGACCCCTTGCCCACCCGCTTACGCGGCCCGGCTCCCCTGTCAATTGAAAATTGCAACTTTCTAGGAGTTCCCCTCACAGGAACCCTCAGAACGGCAAGCACGTTCCGGTCGTCCCAGCATCTCCGGCTTGACGCGTTCCAGAAAACCAACGGTGAACCCCAGCACGATGCCTTCGATCACCGCGATGGGCACATGGACCAGAAACAAGATCAGGGCGGGATAGGTCCAGTACTCTTCGCCGCCGTGGATCAGGACCAGGCAATTCAAGGTAATGGTTGCCAGAACCGTCAACAGGCCCACGACCAGACCCAGGGCAAACCCCGACCCTTTCGGGTACCGTTGCTCCAAGCCCACCGCAACCAGAACCAGGCCCAGGGTAATGCCCAGAGTCAAAGGATGAAAGGTTACCTTCCAGGAATAATTCGTCGCCAAGGAAAGTGGGGAACGCTCCAACAACAAGGTGACGCTGTACACCAGACTCAGGGTGCAGGCCGACACGCTCAGGCCGACCAAAAGGGCGCGAAACCAGGCCCGGTCCTTCCAGGGAAAGCGCCGCAGCAGGCCGAAAAGGAAACCCGCCGCCAGGGCAGGAATCCCCATAACGCAGCTGTTAACTCCCAGGGTCAAAAAGCCGCCGTGGAGGAACAAAACGGCTTGCAGCAACAGGCCGATGGGGATGGCCAGCGTCGCCCGCCAACCCAAGAGCACGCCGACCAACCCATTAAGCAAGAGGTGCACGGTGGTCGGCCCGACGCGGACATGGACTTGCGAGGCGAGGAAAAAAGCCGCCGTCAATAGGGCCACCCGCGGCACTTCCTCATCGCGCAACCGCCAGGCCCCCAGCACCGCCAGGCCCGCCGCCACGGCCAGGCCGGCGAACAGGACCGGAGCGTTCAGAACGCCATCGTTGATGTGCACCGCCCACAGGGTAGAGCATCCCGGCATTTTTCGCCCAAATGGGTAGAGGTTTGTGGATGAATAATTGCCAATCGCCAATCGCCAATTGCCAATTGGAATGAAAGAAGTCCTTTGCCAGCAATTGGCAATTGGCAATTGGTAATTGGCAATTGGCAATGCTGTTATTCTCCTCGTGCGTCCACGTGTACCCACATGGTTAGCCGCTGCCGCAGGGGATAATCCTTGCCCTGGAAATTGCGCGTGCCCGCCGCGCGTTGGACGGTAATACCCCACCAGCCGGGTTCCGGCAAGGTGCAGGTGAGAACTCCGTTCGGATCGGTTTTGCTCGCAAAAGTAATCAACTCGTCGCTGGGCAGTTTCTTGGGCGGCTCGGAGTTATAGCGCTCGTATTGCACCAGCAGTCCGGACGGCCCACCCGCGCGCGGCGGCCCTTCGGGGATTTCCGGTTGAAGCACTTCCTTGTCCAACACGCGGGCCTGAAACACCATGCCCGGCAGCAAGCCGTACGGCCGGGTGAGCGGCAGCAGGCGGAAGCCCCGGCCCGGGTCGGCGTCCCAGCGCTTCTGGGCCTGCACGTGCACCACCACCTTGGCGGTGTCCTGGAAAAACTCCTTACTTTCCTCGAGCCACATGGGCGGCGTTTGCAGGACAAACGTATAATCGCCGCGCTGCTCCAGCGTGAACTTGCCGCGAAACGCCACCGCTTCCTTCGGCTCCGCGCTTTTTCGCTTGATCCGCTCCAGCGTTTTGCCCAGCGACATCATCTTGCCGTCCGGGGTCAGCACGACCAGGCTTGCCGGCGGCGGCGCGTCAAAAAGCTGATTCTCGAACGGATGGCCCCACTGATACACCAGCGTCAGCGGTTCCCCTTTTTTGCCGGTGGGCGAATCCGGAATCAGCATGGTGAAATGGGCCTGGTTGGCGCCTGTGACCAATCCCAAAAAGAAAAAAGCCAAGGCCCAAAGTCGGCGCATGATTACCTCCTCTCTGATGGAAAATCATCATACATTTTGAGAAATTGTAATACCAAAGAGGGCAGGCGGACAGCGGGAAGTGAAATTCAAAATCGGAGCCAAGCCAACGGGTAAGCTATGAAAGGATAAGGCCCCTTAAATTCCCTGTTGTGAGCAGGGCAAAAACCGCCTAAAGTAAAAGCATGGGAAACTGGATGTACCTGGCTCCCGATGCGAAATCGCCGCGCTACCGGCAGCTATTCATTAAGGGCCGCCGCATGCGGGTGAAGAAGACGCAGCTCACCGTGGGGCAGGTCCTCCTCGCAGGTGAAGAATCGCAACATCGGGCGGCGCTGCCCGGTTTCGTGGTCGCGGATCGTGCCGCGGAGCATCGGACAATGATCAGGTATCTTTCCGTAGCAACCAGTTTTCGCAGCGCAGTTCGGGGACCAGGGAATAATCGCGCAGGTTGCCGGTGACGAGTAGCGCTTCGTTGACCAGGGCGATACACGCGATCTTGAGGTCCATGGTGCCGAGGCGGATACGCTGCCGACGTAGGCCTACGAACTTGTCCGCCGCACGCTCGTCGAAAGGCACGATCTCCCAATCGCTCAAAACGTCGAAAAGCTGCCCCAGGCGGACATAGGCTGGAAGCTGCCGGTGCACGTCGCGCAGCCGATGGATGATGGCCAACCACCCGCGAAGCACTTCTTCCACGCTGACAATGGTGCAAGCGACTTGCTCCGCGGCCGCTGCCATGCGGCTATTCAGCAACGCATTCCGCGGGTCGCGATCATCCGTGAAAACAGAAAGATGGTCGGTGTCGAGCAGGATCATGAATGGTCTTGCCGCTTGCTCCCCCTCCGGGGCTGGGCACGTTTCCTTTCCGCGTCGCGAATTTTGCGGCCTTCCGCGAAGACCTGCTTCATGAGATCATCTCCGGTAAAGGCCCCGCGCGTGCGGCGCCAATCCTTGGCACGTCCCCTCCCCCCGTGCTTGGCAAGCAAGGCACCGACCTGTCTTTCGAGTGCTGCCACTCGTTCTTCAAGCTTCGCTGGGGACATGACTGGACTCCTGCATCAAAGGAAACGGTATGGTGGTCATTGTCGCGGCTCCGGCCCATTGCAGCAAGAGAAACCCAGGCTGTGCGGCGCCAACAGCTTCAAAACCTCGCGGACCTTCATGCCGACACAGATTCCATGAAGGAAAGCCTAGCCGAATGGCCTACTGGTCCCCGCGGCGATATTCATTGCCGCCCGGCCGGTCGCCGCCCGGCCGGTCGCCGCGATCGCGGTAGCCGCCGCGGTCGCCGCCGCCGCGGTCGCCGCGGTAGCCGCCGCGGTCGCCGGGACCACGCGGCGCCTCCGGGGGCAGTCCTTTCTGTTCCCGCAACAGCACCTTGCGCGACAGCTTCACCCGGTCCTGGTCGTCGATGGCGATGACCTTGACTTGGATCATGTCGCCGACCTTGCACACGCTGTCCACGCGGTCCACGAACTTGTCGTCCAGCTCGCTGATGTGGCACAGACCGTCGCGGCCGGGCAGGATTTCGATGAAGGCGCCGAAGTCCTTGACGCTGGTGACGCGGCCCTCATAGACCTTGCCGACCTTGACTTCCTCGGTCAGGGCCTCGACCTTGAGTTTGGCCGCCTCGGCGCCTGCGGAATTGGCGTGCGAGATGTACACCGTGCCGTCGTCGTCGATGTCGATCTTGGCGCCGGTGGCTTCCTGAATGCCCTTGATGTTCTTGCCGCCCGGGCCAATCAAGAGGCCGATCTTTTCCGGGTTGATCTGTATCATCAACAGGCGCGGGGCCCGCGGGCTGATCTCGCTGCGCGGGTAGCGCAGCGTGCCGACGATGTGCCGCAGAATTTCGCGGCGCGCGTCGCGGGCCTGGTCCAGCGCCGCCCGGATGATCTCCTCGTTGATGCCGTCGATCTTGAGGTCGAGCTGGATGCCGGTGATGCCGCGGACGGTGCCGGCGACTTTGAAATCCATGTCGCCGAAGTGGTCCTCATCGCCCATGATGTCGGTCAACAGGACGAAGCGGTCGGGCTCCTTGACCAGGCCGATGGAGATGCCGGCGACCGGATCGCTGATGGGCACGCCAGCGTCCATGAGCGACAGGGTGCCGCCGCACACGCTGGCCATGCTGCTGGAGCCGTTCGATTCAAGGATGTCGCTGACGACGCGGATGGTGTAGGGGAACTTATCGGGGGTGGGGATGACGGCCTTGAGGCTGCGTTCGGCGAGAGCGCCGTGGCCGATCTCGCGCCGCCCGGGCCCGCGGATGGGCCGGCACTCGCCCACGCTGAACGGCGGGAAGTTGTAATCGAGCATGAACTTCTTGGAGTATTCGTCGGCCAGCCCGTCCACGCGTTGCTCGTCGGAAACCGTGCCCAGGGTGGTGGTGACCAGGGATTGGGTCTCGCCGCGCTGGAAGACGGCCGAGCCGTGGGTGCGCGGCAGGACGCCGACCTCGCAGAGAATGGCGCGGATGTCCTTGGTGCCGCGGCCGTCGATGCGTTTGCCCTCCAGGATCAGGTCGCGGACCACGCGTTCCTCGAGGGCGTCGAAGGCGGCGGCCACCTGCCCCGGCGGATATTGGCCGCTGCCGTCGGCGGGCAGGAATTCCTGGAAAGCGCGGTCGCGCAGCGCGCGAATCTTGTCGGCGCGGGCGTGCTTGCCGGCCGTCTGTTTCAGCTCGCGGAACTCAGCGTAAAACCGGCTTTTGAACAGGTCCTTGAGCGGGTTCGCCGCGGGCGGCGGCGGCGTTTCCTTCGGCCCCAGCCCCGCCTTGTGCCGCAGCTCCTCGATCAGGTCGCAAATCTGGCGAATGTGCTGGTGGCCGAAGAGAATGGCTTGCAGCATGTTCTCCTCGGACATTTCGCGGGCAAAGCCCTCGATCATGGTGATGGCGTCACGCGTGCCGGCGATGACCAGGTCCAGGTCGCTCTCCTCCATTTGCGAATGGCTGGGCATGATGATGAATTCGTTGCCGATACGGCCGACGCGGACCGAACCGGTGACCTTGAGAAACGGAATGTGCGACACGTGCAAGGCGGCACTGGAGCCGATCATGCACAACACGTCCGGATCGTTCTCGCGGTCGAAGGACAGGGTGGCGGCCATGACCTGGACTTCGTGGAAAAAGCCGGCCGGGAACAGGGGGCGGATGGGCCGGTCGATCAGTCGGCTGGTGAGGATTTCCTTGGTGGTCGGCCGGCCCTCGCGCTTGATGAAGCCGCCGGGGAACTTGCCGGCCGCGTAGGTCTTTTCCCGGTAATCGACGACCAGGGGAAAGAAATCACGGTCTTCCTCGGCCTCGCCCTGGACGGCGGCGACCAGGGCCACCGAATCGCCGTAGCTGACGACGGCGGCGCCATGGGCTTGCTTGGCCCAACGGCCGGTTTCCAGACTGAGTTTGTGCGCCCCTAACGTGAGTTCCACACGACTTGCCTGCACGGGACTGCCCTCATAATGAGGCAGGAGGTTACGGAGGAAGGGGGGAGAGTAGTAGGCACACTCCGTGTGCCGTGACGGCACGCGGAGCGTACCTACACCTATTTCCGCAGTCCGAGGCGGTTGATGACCGCCAGATACCGATTGCGGTCTTTGTTACGCAGATAGTTCAACAGGCCGGACCGCTTGCTGACCATCATCAAGAGGCCGCGCCGGCTGGCGTGGTCTTTCTTGTGCGTGCGCAGATGCTCGGTCAGCTCGGTGATCCGGGCCGTGAGCAGCGCGATTTGCACTTCGGGCGAGCCGGTGTCGTCCGGTTCGCGCCGATACTGGTCAATAATTTCCGTCTTGCGGTCCTTCGTGATCGCCATCGCGGTCCTCACCACTCCACCGTCCACGACTCCTGCCAATGACCTAGTTTGTTTCCACTCTTCTATTTTACTGAATGTACCAGGTGGCGGCGAGGGTGCAAGAGGAAAAGGTGTTCCAGTACTTTACCGGAAACTTTTTCCAAAAGGACTCTGCCTCTGGCGTAAGGGTGTGGCGTCGTACAACCTCATTTCACTGGACGCCCCTCCCCAGCAAGCCAGATGGTGCCCGTCGGGGCTGCAACATGGGCATGCCAAGGGACCGCGAGAGTAAGGGCCTCTTTTCCCGTCGCCAGTTCCCAGAGCTAGCCGATCGTGTTCTATCTCAGTCGCGAGATTCCGGAGAGGTGGCGGCCGTACCTAAAACAAGGCGTCGAGGACTGGCGCGTGGCCTTCGCCAAAGCCGGCTTCCAAAACGCCATCGTCTGCAAGTACGCCCCCACTGTGGAAGAGGACCCGAACTGGGACCCGGAAGACGCCCGCCATTCGGTGATTCGCTGGGTGGCCGACCCGACGCAGAACGCCATGGGGGCGCACGTGCACGATCCGCAGCCTGCGGCTACGGGTATATTATGTCCTGCCGCTCGCCTAATCGCCAAGCGGTCCGTTTACCGAAGAAAATCCAGCAAGCTCTGGTCGAAAAGGCGGGCGGTCGAGGCCAGGGTCAAACGGAGGAGATTTTCCTGGGCTTGCAGGTGGATGACGATTTGGCTCAGGTCCGCGTCTTCCAGTGCGGAAATCAACTTTCGGGTGGTCAACTGCACGTCCAGAATGTGGGTTTCCAGGCCGTCCAGGTTTTGTAAGGTGGCGGATTGCTCGCCCACAGATTGCAAGACGCCAGCGCGCACGCGGTCCAGCTCCTCGATGCGCTGCGAGATGGATTCGAGTTGCTGGGTCTGGGGCAGGCCGCGGAGGTTACGCAGATCGTCGCGCAGGGCCAGCAAGATTTGGAAGGCGTCGTAGGTGCCGCGGTAATCCAGGGACTCGGTGCCGGTGCGGCGAAGGGCGGTGGTGTTCACATTGGTGACCGCGCCGGTGGCGCCGTCGGCGACGATCTGGTCTCCACCGTCATGGCGAGGGTCTATCTTTGGTTGTGGCCTGACGGCCGCCCTGTTCCTCCACTTCTCTCCACGAATACATTCCGGGGATTGACTTTCGCGGCTTTAGGGATTATTCTTTATTTAGATAATTTCCTAAATACAAAATCTTAACCGTGCCCCTCAACACCGTCTTCAAAGCCCTGGCCGATCCGACACGCCGCGCCATCCTGCGCCTGTTGCGCCGCGGCGAACGGTCCGCCGGCGAGCTGGCCGGCCATTTCGACATGGCCAAGCCGTCCGTGTCGCACCATTTCGCCGTCCTCAAGCAGGCCGATCTGGTCGTCACGCGCCGGGACGGGCAGCAGATTTTCTACGCCCTCAACACCACCGTGGTCGAAGACCTGGCGGCCATCTTGTGGGACATGTTCAGCCGGTCCGGCCAGGGCAAGGAGTCGAAATCATGAACCGCTGGCTGTTATTCTCTCTGCTCCTGACCGCGGCCGCGCTGGCCGCCGTGCTGCTTGTCTACTGCACCGCCTTCGAGCACCTGCGGCCGGAGATTGCGGTGCACTGGGACCTGCACTTCGAGCCGGACCAGACGGTTCCCCGCGCCAACGCCCTGCCCCGGCTGCTCTTGTATCCGGGGGTCATGGCCGGCATCATCCTCCTGGCCCTGGTCTTGCCCTGGCTGTCGCCCCGGCAATTCCAGGTGGACCGCTTTCGCCCGGTGTGGGATTACCTCATGGGCCTGTTGGTGGCTCTGTTCGGCTATTTGCTGTTCGTGCAACTTCTCTGCAGCCTGGAGGACGGGCCCGAGCCTGGGAGGCTGTTCGTGGGCGGCATCTTCCTGTTCTTCGCCCTGGTAGGCAACGTGCTGGGCAAGGTCCAGCGCAATTTCTGGCTCGGCGTCCGCACGCCCTGGACCCTGGCCAGCGAAGCGGTGTGGATTCGCACCCACCGCCTGACCGCCTGGCTGTGGACCGGCTTCGGCGTGCTCGGCTTCGTCGCCGTGCTGGCAGGAGTGCCGTTCGCCTGGTGTTTCGGCGGGCTGATTGTCGCGGCGCTGATCCCGGTGGTTTATTCGCTGGTGCTGTACCAGAAGCTGGAGAAACAAGGAAAGGTGTAATCCTGGCCAAGCCTGCGGGCGAGTCTTCGAGCCCCCTCAGGCAAACCGGCGCGGATCACTTTTTGTAACCGTTCATTCCCCGGTTCGAGGGTGGCAGTATTTGTGGGGCAGGATTCCAATCCTGCCGAGGTTGGCAGGATCGGAATCCTGCCCCACAGCCGAATTACCCTCGGGAATAAAAGATAGGTGAACGGTTACCACTTTTTTTCCAGATCATCCAGGGGAATCGCCTCCCGGCCGGCGCGCGTGATCAAGCCTTGCACAATCCGGTCCGGCAAGTTCCGCGGCAGGAAGCGAACCACGCCATCCAAGAAGGCGCCGTGAAAACCGTCTTGGAACATGCCCCCCAGCTTGGGCAGCGGTTTCCCTTCCCCGTACACCAGCTCAGCCGGTTTGGTCCAGGGAACCGCCTCGGCGGCCTCGGCGATGACCATGGTGTTGGCAGTGCCATCGGGGAAATCAGCCGGCATGCGCAGGCCAATGGCTCCCAGGGGGACCTTGGCATCGGGTCGTATTTCAAACCCGGCTCCCTTTCCCACGAACGCCTGGTAATACGTGGTGTACGGTTCCTTGCTTTTGACCCCTACCGGGGCGTAAATCGGCGGCATTTTTTCCAGCAGCTTGAGGTTGTGGGGGCTGTCCCAAGGCTCATCCAGCTTGAACTGGTTGAAAAGCGGGGCCTGTTCAATGTAGGGGAGAATGGCGACCCGCCAGCTCAAGAGAGGCTTGCCGTCTTTTTTGCTGCAAATGGCCGCCGGGGGTAAGGATTTTTCCGCCTCGTCATGGACATGCAACGCTAAGACGATCTGGTGTAAATTGTTGGCGCTTCTCACTCGCATCGCGGCGTCCGGCGCGCCTTGCAACAGTTTTTTTTCCAATTCCTCAATGGTCTTCTCCGCGATTTGAAGCGAAGCCGTGACCTGGTTTCCTTGCTGCTCGATTTTGAAGGTCTTGCCCACCTCGTTCAGGTAGGCGGTGTAGGGCGCGAGGTCCTTTTTCTGAGCAAAGATTTTCCGGAGCAGGGTCAAGGTATTTTGAAAAAGCTCCGGGCCCTGATTTTTCATCGCCTGGGCATCCGTTTCCTGGGCGCAGAGCATACCGAGGCGGATGGGATAAACTTGGTTTTCCGGCGGGTCCACGGCCAGAAAAAACATCTTGGCATTTTGCAAATAGGGGATCAATTTTTCGGCGCCCGGAAGGAACCTTTGCACATCCCTGGGATTGAAAGCCATGAGCCCTTCCTTGATCTCGCCCTGGTTCATGAGTAATGTCCAGGCTAGTGCCGATTCCAGTTTTTGCACTTGTTGCTGGACCTCCGGGGGCAAATTTACCTTGGAGGTAGTCAAGAGGTTGCCCAGTTCGGCATCCGCATAGTTGCTGACCAGGACAACGCGTGGATGAGGCAGGGCGAGGGAAACATTCGGCCCCAGCTCGGATTTCATAACAGTCTTACCCTTCACCGACCGGGAAGAGCCTGCCTTGAGAGCTTTCTTGATTTTCTCAAGGTCGTACGGTTTCCTGGTGGAAAAGGCGTAAATCAACTCCTTGTCCAGTTTGCCGGGGATGGCCCCTATAAATTGGTCCACTTCCTGAAGAAGGTCGATCACCTCAGTCGGCGTTCCCTCCGCGGCCAGAAGTTTATTTATCATTTCCATTCGCTTGGCCATTATGGGCAGATTGCGGATGGCGGCGATGTTGGCCCCCATCAAGACGGTGCTATTGGCCGGGGCATAGGCGAGAACTTTGTCGGGTCCATCGCCCCCTCCCTCAGGTCCGGGCCCAGGCCCGGGACCGGGAACGGGTCCTTTGGCTTTGGAAAGCAGAAAGCCGGGCCAGAGAAAAGCAGTCACCACCAAGATCAACAAAACCGCCGCTCCCCCGCTGATTCCCAGGATCAGCGGCATCTTGCCGCCTTCTTTTTTCCTTTTCTTCTTCCGCGGGCGCTCCTCGTCTTCTTCGTCCTCTTGGTCTTGGTCTGCGTCCTCGTCGCGGGCCTTGGCGAGTTTCTTGCGCGGGCGCTCTTCCTCTTCCTCGTCGCGCTCTTCCTCCTCTTCGTCGCGGGCCTTGGCGATTTTCTTGGGCGGGCGCTCTTCTTCTTCTTCTTCTTCTTCCTCCTCCTCGTCGCGGGCCTTGGCTTTGACCTTACGAGGTCCCTGGATGTTGTCCTCCGCGCGTTTGTTCCGCGGGGTTTCTTCCTCCGCGTCTTCGGGGGCAGCTTTCCGGCTGGCCACGGGAGGCGTTCCTTTTTTGAGGGGTGTGGCCGGCCGGTTGCCGCCCGCCTGCCCCGGAATGGCAAAAACCGTCTGGCAGCGCGGGCAGCGAACTTTTTTTCCCGCCGCGATCGGATTGCTCGACTTCAATTGCTTGTCGCACTCAGGACAGGAAAACGTGAACACGGCCATGCGGGCACCCCTTTCAGGGCAAGGTGTGGGCCCCATTTATCCCTGTGATTGCTCGGAGTTACCCCACATTAACCAAGTTTTTGGAAAATAAAAGGGAAAAGGGTAAACAAAGAGAAGAACATGTATTCGGCGAGCCGAGCCCCGTAAGGGGCCGGGTTGTGGGCGCTTCAACCCGGCTGCTTTCGCAGCTCGGCTCGCCGACCAATGGAAAACTCGCCCGCGGGTTTGGGAACGTGACTTATCCGCCAATGGCATGCATGGTCCGCAGCGGCTTGATGAAGCGGGCGGTGTTGATTTCGTGGCCTTCCCACTTGGCCCAGACGTTGGCGCGGATCACCTGGGCGATTTCTTCCTCCGGAGCATTGCCGCGAAGGAGGGACTTGACGTCCACCTCGTCGAGGGCGAACAGGCAATTGCGCAGCTTGCCCTCGGCGGTGAGGCGGACGCGGTTGCAGCTTTGGCAGAAGGGCCGCGACACGGAGGCGATGATGCCGACCTGGCCGCCGCCGTCGGCGTAGGCGAATTCCATGGCCGGGGCGCGGGGATCGTAATCCTCGGCGGGCGCCAGCGGGGCCACGTCGCGCTCGAGCTGCTCCAGGATTTCGTGGGCGAAATAGACCTTGCCGCGTTCCCACTGGTCGGCGCCGATGGGCATGTACTCGATGAAGCGCATTTCTAGGCCGCCCGCGCGGGCGAAAAGGGCCAGGGGCACGACTTCATCCTCGGTGAAGCCGCGAATGCTGACGGCGTTGATCTTGATCGGGTCGAAGCCGGCTTGTTTGGCGGCCTGGATGCCGGCCAGAACCTGGTCCAGGCCGTCGCGGCGCGTGATCTGGCGGAACTTGTCGGGGTTAAGGGTGTCGAGGCTGATGTTGATGCGGCGCAGGCCGGCGTCGTACAGGGCCTGGGCCTGGCCGGCCAACAACAGGCCGTTGGTTGTCAGCCCTATGTCGCGGATGCCGGGAACCGCCGCGACCATGCGGACCAGCCGCGGCAAATCGCGACGCAGCAACGGTTCGCCCCCGGTGAGCCGGATTTTGTCGATGCCCAGCGGCGCCGCCACCTGCACGAACCGCGCGATCTCCTCGAACGTCAGGAGTTCTTTGCGGTCGAGGAACAGGACTTCTTCGGGCATGCAATAGGTGCAGCGCAGATTGCAGCGGTCGGTGACGCTGATCCGCAGGTTGTTGTGCACGCGGCCAAAGGTGTCGAGCAGTTGGGTTTTCATAATCAGGGAATTTTCGCCCACGGCGCTGTCACCTGCTGCGGTGGCATAAGCCAGTTTCATCCCGCCCTCAAATGCTCTTGATCACATTGTCAAGTTGTCTAGCAAATTCTTTAACAGCATTGTCGTCAATATCCTGGGGATTGCATAATACTAACCGGATACATTATTCTCCATCAAACCATTTCACTAAATAAGTTTCACCGTCGAGGATATCTTCTGCACCTAAGAAACCTGATTTTTTGAAATTGGAGACTAAAACCCTGGAAAGTTTTTCGAACTCTTCGCGACTAATTTGTTTCCTGTATTCCTTAGTGCATGGATCGCCTCGCCTTTTCACTGCGATCGCGCCATTCTCAGCGCCTCCAAGTGCCACACACGTTTTAGTGTTGGCTATTTCATAAGAAATAGCGAAACCATTCCCCTTCCCAGGAATCACCATTTTTTCAAATAGCTCCTCAATAAAAGGGGGGAAATCAGTGGTTAGTTTTGCAATCATTAGAAATTCCCTCCCAGGATCGTTTGATTAGAAGAATATCGACGCCATGCTCCCGATGGACCTACTATGATCGTTGAACGGTGAGGGCGCCGGTGAAGACCTCTTGCCTGGTTAAAAATGGTAATGAAATCATCAGGACTAATTCCAATCCTTCCGTTCGGGTGAGTATGGGCTATTACCCGATTAGCTCCTCGGACATTACCTCTTCCTCTTCTCCCCCCGGAAACTCCGAGCCGGAGAAATCTTCCTCCCATCGTTCGTATTAAAGCCACTTCCCGACCTGTTGCTGAAGTTAACTGACCCATCAAGCGAAAAACATCAGCTCTAGTTTACCAACTTTAATCGAATCCAACAATACATCACTTTGGCGAAGTTGGCTAATCAAACCACGGTGTTGCCACCACAATTTCCAGCTTTCAAAAAAGCCAGCTGTTGGAGTTTGAACCCCTCCGCGCTGAATGGCAGACAAGATTTCACCCCCTGAAGCAACACGCTGTTTGTCCTCCTCCCCGAAGTGCCCACCGCTAAATCCGGGTAAAAGACCATCGAGCCCTTCAGGTGGATGGGTAATTGCGGCCGGACCCAGAAACCCGGACCAAAGGCCAAGCGGAAGGCATCCTCGCCCAAACCCAGAGCGACGGCGTGGCGGTTTTTCATGGGTGGCAGGTCGATTAATTCCCCGTCGATCAGCTCGACCTTGCGGCCGTCAAAGAAGCCCAGATCGGCCATCTGGTAATATTCGCCGCGGGTCCAGCGCCGTGTTTTCGGAAGATTCTGGGACATGGCACTTTTCCTCACGCTCCCGGATGCACCCACTCGGTGGTTCCGTCGGCCCAGTTTTCTTTTTTCCAGATGGGCACCAGCTCCTTGAGCCGGTCGATGGCGTAGCGACAGGCCTCGAAGGCCTGGGCGCGATGCGGGCAGCTCACGGCCACGGCCACGCTGACATCGCCCACTTCCAGGTGCCCCAAACGATGCTCGAGAATCATGTCGCCCACCGGCCAGCGGGCCCGCGTATCCTGTTCAATCTCGGCCATCTTTTTTTCCGCCATGGCGGGATACGCTTCGTAATCCAGGGCCAGCGTCTGCCGTTCGCCGGTCAAGTCGCGCACGCTGCCGAGGAACGTGACCACCGCGCCGCAATCGGGGCGCCGCACCTGTTCGGTGAGAGCATTATAGTCGATGACATCGCGAGTGAGCCGGACCATCGCCCATCATTCTCCTGGTTCACTTCGTTTGCTTGCCTCCTGGTCATGTAATGTAACCAGTTTTTGGGCAAATAGAAGTAGAAGCATAATGGGGTTAGGGCTTTCGCCGTAACCCCTATCGGGGCGACTGGATTCGAACCAGCGCCCTGAACCCCATACAAGAAGTGCGGAGGGTAAATATCGCGGAAAATATGTCCCTTTCGTGGCTTACGGCTTTCTAACTCTTTGATATTTTACAAGAATTCGGCCATTTTTCAAGCTTTTCTCTGCCCAACTCTGCCCTTCTCTGCCCCTCGGGTTGACCGCCTGAGCCCCCTTCTCCACCGCAGCTTAGCTTGCAGCGGCTCACTTATTCATAGTTTCTCACGCTTCCGGCTCGGAAACACGCTCCTCGCGTCCGCAAGAACGGGTTTGCACCCCCCACTTGTGGCAATGTTTCCACCCAACTCGACAAGATCCCAAGATCCACCAAGCTATTGGCAGCAGATGGTTGCCCATGATAGGATCACGGTTTTCCGGAGGAATATCATGAGTCGCTTTTTCACCAGCTGGATTCCTGCAACCTGCTTGTTGCTCCTGGCAATCGGTCCCGGCCCGGCCTTGGCCGGTCCGTGGAACACCGAGTTCGTGCTGCAAGATTTCATGCAAATTTACGACTTTCCCGAGGACCTGGTAAACTATCCGGTCGCCTTTCTGCCGCGCGCCGTCCGGACCGGCGGCTTGAGGTTGATCGCTCTTCACGGCAAGAAGGAAGAACCCGTCACTTTTCAACTCTCCGACGTGATCGAAAAAGATGGTTTTCTGGAAAAGGCCACCGTCAGCTTTCGCACGGACCTGCCGAAAAAAGCCAGCCGCCGCTTCCGGCTCACGCATGATGCGAAGCAAGGCCCTCCTCCCGATTCCAAGGTCGGTATCAGGGACAAGAAAGACGGCACAGCGATCCTGTCCGCCAACTTGCTTCGGGTCCGGGTTCCCTTTGGTCAGCACAAGTTTCTCAAGCCGATCGCGCTGTACGCAGCGCCGGCGCCGATCCTGGCGGTGGCCCGCGGCGCCGGGCCGGATGCCTGGTGCCTGGCAGGCTCGTTCCAGGCCAAGGCGGCACCGTTGCTGACCGCCCTGGATACATTCCTCTTGGCGGATGGCCCGCTCTTCGCCCGCTACCGGATCGTGTACACCTTTGACAAGGGGCGAAAGTACACCGTCGAGCTGACGCTGCGGCACAACGAGAAATTCGTCACCATCGATGAATATCTCGAGGGATTGCAACCACACGATGAGGCCTACCTGAAGATCGATTTCACGCCGGGTTTCGGTCCGGATCGCCGGGAGGTCATGAGCAACGGCGGCTATGAGGCCCAGGGGTATTCCGGCCCCTTCGACAAGAACGGGGACGGCGCGGGCAAGCTGCCGTTCGAGCTGGGATTGAACCGGCCCAACTCGATGGGTGTGATGCGCTCGGCGGCTTTCTACCGCGACAAGGGCGAGCACGCCCTGCTGTTGTGCCTGTACCGGCTGCGCGACTGGAAGACCGCTTACCGCCATGTGTGGTACGCCAACACCGGGCCGGGCAACCTCAACTTTTTCACCCGCGGCAAGGACAAATACCTGCTCACCCGCCTCGAGGGCCGCGAGCGGCACTGGGCCCTCGGCCTGATCCCGCGAATAGAATACGTCCACGTCCGCAACACGCCCGGGCAAAACGGCCGCGGACCCGCCGGAGGCCCCGAGGTCCGCCTGTGGCAAAAGCTTGCCGACTTCAGCCTCGACAACATCAAAAACTGGGTCTTCGACTGGGACGAGCCGCTGGAGACGAAACTGTTTCCCGAGGGCCGAAAAATCTCCTACCAGCAATGGTTGCAGA
>CAZFGM010000015.1:0-23257 GCA_964518515.1 uncultured Alcaligenaceae bacterium
GAGTCTGCTGTGCTACCGTTACACCATTCCCCAGGGTGAGGCAGTTAATATATAATAATAACTTTGCCTTTGGGATTAAACAAGTCGTGTCGATTTGTCAATCGACCACGGAGTGCAAGACCAATTTGCAACGACTCCCCTTAAAACCCGTGTAGCCGCGGACCGCAGATCCGCGTAGACAGGATCCTGTCACCGATAGTATCCTGCCCGCGCAGTTCTGCGACCTGCGGCTAAACGAGTGGGATGGAATCCATGATCGTTTTATCGGTTTTTCACTACCTGCTGGCGCTGGCGGGCGCTCCTTTGCTCCTGGGAATCATCAACCGCACGAAAGCGGTGGTAGCGGGACGTGCCGGTCCGCCGCTGTTGCAGCTCTACTACGACCTGTGGAAACTGCTGCACAAGGGTGTGGTTTATAGCCGGACCACGACGTGGGTTTTCCGGGCCGGGCCGATTGTAGGTCTGGCGGCGGTGGGGACGGCCTTGCTGCTGGTGCCGTTCGGCGGCGTCCCGGCGGTATTGTGGTTTAACGGCGACTTGGTGCTGTTGGCTTACCTTTTGGGTGTGGCCCGTTTCTTTACCGTGGCGGCGGCCCTGGATACCGGCTCGAGCTTCGAGGGCATGGGCGCCAGCCGGGAAGTCTTTTTCGCGGCCCTGGTCGAGCCGGCCCTGTTAGTGGGCCTGGCCGCTGTGCTCCGCGAAACCCAGGTCCTGTCGCTGTCCGCCAGTCACGCCCGATTCGCCAACGCAGGCATCTGGTATCAGGCCACCTTGACCTTGTCCCTGGTCACCGCCGCCCTGATGGTCATCTTGCTCGTGGAGAATTGCCGGATTCCCTTCGACGATCCCACCACGCACCTGGAACTGACCATGATCCACGAGGTGATGGTGCTGGATCACAGCGGGCCGGACTTCGCCTACATCCTGTACGGGGCGGCCTTGAAGCTGTGGCTGGTTGGGGCGCTGGTCGTCGGCCTGGTGATACCGCCCACTGGAATAATTGGCGTGGACAGCGTGCTGGCTCTTATGGCCCTGGGTTTGCTGGCCGTTCTAATCGGATTGATCGAATCGTCGATGGCCCGGCTGCGGTTGTTGCGGGTGCCGCAGTTGCTCGTCGGCGCCACTTCGCTGGCGGTCCTGGCTTTTGTCCTGGAGACCTTGAGGTAAGCAACCAGCGCTCAATAAGTGCTTGTTTCTGTAGGACGGATTTCCAATCCGTCCTCGCCCGCAGACGATTAGAAATCCGTCCTACACGAGATAGTAAGAACATGGTGTCGTTTCTGCTGGTTTTTGTCGTGCTGACGAATCTGGCCCTGGTCGGCTCGAGCCGGCTGGCCCTGGGGATTCGCGTGCTGGCGGGTCAGGGCGTTGCTCTGGGCCTGTTGCCGCTGGCGCTTCCGGGTCATGAGCTGGTTTGGCGGCTCTATCTCATTGCCGCCGCCAGCATTGGATTAAAGGGAGTAGTTTTTCCGCGCATGTTGTTTCGCGCCATGCGCGACGCCAATATCCGCCATGAAGTCGAGCCGTATGTGGGCTTTTCGGTGTCCATTCTGGCGGGAGTTTTAACTCTGGGTTTGGCGGTGTGGCTGGGGCCGCGGCTGGACCTGGGCTTGCCGCGGGCATACGATCCGCTGATATTGCCGACCGCGCTGTTTGCCGTGTTGATCGGCCTGTTTTTGATCGTCAGCCGAAGAAAGGCCTTGATGCAGGTCATGGGATATCTCGCCCTGGAAAACGGCATCTACCTGTTCGGCATCACGCTGGCGGCCGAGGAGCCATTTTTGGTGGAAATGGGAGTCCTGTTGGATGTGTTCGTGGCCGTGTTTGTCATGGGGATTGCGATCTTCCATATCAGCCGCGAGTTCGATCACATGGACGTGGAAAAGCTGTCGAGCTTGAAAGATTGAGCGTTGCGTTCCGAGCCGGAAGCGTTAGCGATGCCAACCAAGAACCTCGCTTACGCTTCCGGCTCGGAAATTTCCCGAGGGAACCGATGCTCGTCGCGATAATCTTACTTCCGGCCCTGGCGGGGATAGCGTCATTTGCCCTCCCCTGGCACGGGGTGCGGCGGCTGCTTTGGGTGGTCACGGCCGGCGGCCATGGGTTCCTGACGGTGGCTCTGTGGCTGGAGCCGCCGCCGCCGGCGCATGCCGACGACGTGCTGTTTCTGGACGCTGCCGGGCAGATTTTTCTCGGCATCACCAGCCTGTTGTTTCTGGTCGCCGCGGTGTACGGCGTGGGGTACCTGGCCAAGGAAAAAGTGGGCCCGCGGCCCGACTTCTTCGCGACCTTGCTGTTCCGCAATGAACCCGAGGCAGTCTTTACGGGATGTTTGCTGCTTTTTCTGTCCTCCATGACTTTGGTGATCGTCAGTCAACATTTCGGTTTGATGTGGGTGGCCATCGAGGCGACGACGCTGGCCAGCGCCCCGCTCATCTATTTTCACCGGCACCCGCGTTCCCTGGAGGCGGCCTGGAAATACTTGCTGATTTGTTCGGTGGGCATCGCCCTGGCCCTTTTGGGCAATTATCTTTTGGCGGCGTGGGCCCGGCCGCTGGCCGGCGAACACTTTTCCTTGACCCTCGGCCACCTGCGCGGCACGAGCGCCGCCAAGCTGTCCGAGCCGGCCCTGATGGCCGCCTTCCTGTTTTTCCTTGTCGGTTACGGCACCAAGATGGGCCTGGCCCCGTTGCACACCTGGCTGCCGGACGCCCACAGCGAAGCGCCGTCGCTGGTATCCGCCTTGCTCTCCGGGGCCTTGCTCAACTGCTCCCTTTTGGCCCTGTTGCGGGCCTTTCAGGTGTGCCTGAGCGCCGGTTTGGGAGATTTCGCCCGTGAGCTATTGATCCTGTTCGGCTTGATTTCCATGGGCGTGGCCGCGGTTTTCATTCTCGGCCAGACCGATTTCAAACGCATGTTGGCCTATTCGTCGGTCGAGCACATGGGCATCTTGGCCCTGGGGATCGGCCTGGGCGGGCAGGCGGGACCCTACGGTGCGATGCTGCACGCCATCAACCATTCGCTGACCAAGGCGACTCTGTTTTTGGCGGCCGGCAATATCCTGGCCGCCTTTCACACCAAGAACGTCCACGATGTTCGCGGCTTGGCGCGCGTCTTGCCCGTCACGGGCCTGTTGTGGCTGGGGGGCTTTCTCGCCCTGACCGGTTCGCCGCCGTTTGGTCCGTTCCTGAGCGAGTTCACCATTCTCAAGGCGGCCCTGGAGGCCGATCGTCCCCTGGTGGCTGTCCTATACCTGGTGTTCCTGGCCCTCATCTTCGTCGGCATGGCGACGATCGTCTTGCGGATGGTGCAAGGCCCCGCGGGTTTTCTTCCCGGAGAGGCCAAACGGGAACGCTGGTGGGCGATCCTGCCGCCGGCCCTTCTGGGTCTGGGCGTGCTCGTTCTGGGACTGTACGTGCCGCCAGTATTGCAGCAGGTCCTGGAAAACGCCGGGCACACGCTGGGGGGACGATGATGGCAGCTTGTGGGGCACGTTTTCAACGTGCCGGTGGTGGGGGCAGGCACGTTGAAAACGTGCCCCACTTCCAAACGCTGGGAGGTCGATGATGGCCGACGCCGCGCTGCCCTGGTTTTTCAATGCCCAGCCGATCTCGCTGCGCGACCTACCGTGCTTGACGGTGGACCGGTTCCGCGCCACGCTGCTCGACCAGGTCCGCCAGGGGAGTCGCGTCGTCGCTTTTTTCGGACAATTCCGAGCCGGAAGCGTAAGCGACGGTCTAACCAAACCCGTCGCTTACGCTTCCGGCTCGGACGTCGCTTACGCTTCCGGCTCGGACGGAGCACAGGGGGTGGTCCGCCTCTACGCGGTCCTGGCCCAGCGCGAAGAAGGCCAGTTGACCGCCCTGGCGTGCGACGTGGACGATCGCTACCCCGCCCTAACACCGGATTGCCCGCAAGTCCACTGGTTCGAGCGGGAAATTGCCGAGCAGTGGGGCGTAATTCCGGAAGGGCATCCGTGGCTCAAGCCGATTCGCTTTCACCGCTCGTATCGGCCCGGCCACGACGCCTGGGGCCGTTCCGCGGACGATCCCATCCAGCCGTGCGTCACGGACTATTTCCAGGTGGCGGGCAGCGAGATTCATGAGGTGGCCGTCGGGCCGGTGCATGCAGGAGTGATCGAGCCGGGGCACTTCCGCTTTCAGTGCCACGGCGAAAAAGTCTATCACCTGGAAATAGCGCTGGGCTATCAGCATCGTGGCGTGGAGCCGGCCCTGCGCGGCGGGCCAAACAAGCGAACCATTCATTACATGGAAACCCTAGCCGGCGACACGACAGTCGGCCACGCCACGGCCTACTGCCAGGCGTTGGAGGCCCTGGCAGAAACCGCGGTGCCGTTTCGGGCCCAGGCCGTGCGAGCGGTGGGCCTCGAATTGGAACGCCTGGCCAACCACACCGGCGACGTCGGCGCCCTGGCCGCCGACGTCGGCTATTTGTCCACCGCCGCCTACTGCGGTCGGCTGCGCGGCGACTTTCTCAACGCTACCGCTCTCCTCTGCGGCAGCCGGTTCGGACGCGGCCTGGTCCGACCAGGCGGCGTGGGCTTCGATTTGGAGGCCGCGCGCCTCCAGGATTTGCAAGGCCGGTTGACCGCCGCCCTCAAAGACGTGACCGGCGCCGTCAACCTGCTCTGGCATACCCCCTCGGTGCAGGCCCGCTTCGAAGAAACCGGCGCCGTGTCGCAGAGGGCCTGTCTGGAAATCGGCCTGGTAGGTCCCGCCGCCCGCGCCTGCGGCGTCGATCACGATGTCCGACACGATTTCCCGACCGGCATCTTTCGCTTCATGCAGATTCCGGTTTCCACTGCCCTCACAGGAGACGTCTTCGCCCGCGCCTACGTCCGCTGGCTGGAAATTCAGCGTTCGGGGGAATTTTTGCAGCAGCAGCTCCGCAGCCTGCCCGCTGGCCCGGTCCGCGTTCCTCTCGGGGGATTGATGCCGGACGCCTTGGTGGTGTCGCTGGTCGAGGGCTGGCGCGGGGAAATCTGCCATGTCGCCCTGACCGACGCCCACGGCCGGTTCGCCGCCTACAAAGTCGTCGATCCGTCGTTCCACAACTGGTTCGGTCTGGCCCTCGCCCTGCGCGGCCAGCAGATATCCGATTTCCCGCTATGCAACAAGAGCTTCAATCTGTCCTATTGCGGACATGACCTGTAACGAAAAAAAAGAGGATGGAGGATAGAGAATAGCGGATAGAGATAACGAATAACTCTTGTCTCTTTGGCCCCTGATTGCATTTCTCCTCTTTCCTCTTCATAATGATAAAGTTCGCCCTTGGTGCATTTTGGGGGGAGTGGAGAAATGCCGCGCTTTTACGGATTGGGTTGGGTACTGGCTGCCGTTGGCCTGGTGCTTTCGGGCGTTCACGCCGGCACCTCGAACAGCTTGTTAGATGTGTCGCCGGACGGCAAATATCTCCTGGCCGCCAACGCCGACAACGCCACGGTCACGGTGGTCGATACCCAGGGACGCAAGGCCCTGCGGGAAATCAAGGTCGGCGACAAGCCCGAAAGCGTGACCTGGATCGGCGCCGGCCCGCTGGCCGCCGCCGCGGTGTACAAGGAAAACCAGGTCGTAATTTTCAACACCCAGAATGGTGGGCTGGTCCGGCGAATCCCGGTCTCTCCGGAGCCCTACGGCATCGTGGCCGACAAGGCCGGCAAGCGCGCCTGGGTCACCCACGAATATCCGGGCACGATCAGCGAAATCGATCTGGAAAACCATAAAGTGCTTCGCGAAATCAAGGCCGGTGCCTTCCTGCGCGGCATGGCTCTTAGCCCGGATGAAAAGTGCCTTTATGTCGCCGAGTTTTACACGGGCATCCTCCGCGCCGTCGATCTGGCCTCCGGAAAAGTGGCCGATTCGTGGAAAGGCCACAGCACCGATAACCTGGCCCGGCACGTTGCCCTGCATCCGCGGCGGCCGAAGGCCTACCTGGCCCACCTCCGCTCGATGGTCACGGTCAACGACGGCAGCGGCTCGATCTTTCCGCACCTCAGCATCTGCGACCTGAAGCCGGGAGAGGGCCGGCGCCGCAACGCCTTCGGCATGGATACCTTTAACAATCTATCCGTCGTTACCAATCCCTGGGAGACCGCCCTTTCGCCGGACGCCAAACGGTTGTACGTCATCTATGCCGCCACCAACGACATGAATGTTTGCAATGTCGTGGACGATGATTACAACGAGATGGATCGGGTCGGCGGCCTGGTGCGCCTGGGCAACAATCCCCGCGCCGTGCGCGTCAGTCCGGACAGCAAGACGGTGTACATTTACAACGCCATGGATTTCGCCGTCGCGGTTTACAATGCCGACATGAAATTCCTGGCCACGATCAAGGTGTGCGATCCGCCGGCGACCAAGACACCGGAGTGGGTGCGTGGCAAGATCCTGTTCAACACCTCCAATCCACCGCTGTCCAGCCGGCGCTGGGTGGCCTGCTCGTCGTGCCATCCGGACGGCCATCACGACGCGCGCGTGTGGCAGCAACCGGAGGGGCTGCGCAAAACGACCGCCTTTTTCGGCATGGCCCACACGCATCCGTTGCACTGGTCCGCCGACCGCGACGAGGTCCAGGATTTCGAGTTCACCATCCGCAGCCAGCTCATGCAAGGCCGGGGCTTGTTGACCGGGCCGATCAAGAGCAAGCGCGGTTTCGAAAAAGTTGAGCTGGAGGAAAAAACTTCCGGCCGATCCAAGGACCTGGACGCCCTGGCCATTTACTGCAACTCCTTCGATTTCCCGCTGTCGCCGCACATCCAGGCGCCGGGCAAGCTCAAACCCGAGGCCGAGCGCGGCAAGAAGCTCTTTTTCAGCAAAGAAGTTGGCTGCGCCGGCTGCCATAGCGGGCCCTACTTCACCGATAGCAGCTTGAAAAAACCGTTTGTCATGCACGACGTCGGCACCGGCAACGACGATCCCACCGAGAAAATGGGGGCCATATATGACACCCCCACCTTGCTCGGCATATATCGCACCGCTCCCTACCTTCACCATGGCAAGGCCAAGACCCTGCACGAAGTCTTGACCGTGTTCAACAAACAGGACAAGCACGGGCGGACCAGCCACCTCAAGAAAGACGAGCTTGATGATCTGGCGGCGTTCCTGCAAGCGTTGCCGTACGAGCCGCCGCCGGCGGTGACGCCCAACACGGTGGACTTCCGCGTGCCGCCGGGGTACCAGGCCAAGCCGTAAGGAGGCTGACATGCCCAGTCCGTTTCCGGGAATGGATCCTTACTTGGAAAGTGTGGTTCTCTGGGGCGGGGTCCACCTCCGGTTCATTACCTATTTGAGCGACAAGTTAAATGCCCTCATGCCTCCCACCTATATCGCCAATATCGGGGAACGTGTTTATGTTGAACCGGTCGATCGCAATATTCTTCCCGATGTGTGGCTGACCAAGAAACGGCATACCTCGGGAAAACGCAACGGCAAAGCCTTGGCGGCCCTGGCTGACGATCCCTGGGAATTCGAGCTTGTCCCGGAAGAAATCCATGAAGCCTACATTGAAATCCAGGAGGTAACGGGCAGAAAACGCATTGTGACCTCCATTGAAGTCCTTAGCCCGACGAACAAACTCGCCGGCGGTGAAGGCCGAGGCCAATATCTGCAAAAGCAGCGCGAGGTGTTGACAAGCAAAACCCACCTGCTGGAAATGGATCTGCTGCGTCATGGCCATCATACTGTGGCCGTTCCTGCCTATCGTTTGCAACGCCGGGGACTGTGGGATTACCTGGTCTGTTTGTCGCGCGGCAATGACCGGGAACATCGGCAGGTGTGGGCTTTCACCTTGAAACAGCGCCTGCCGCGCATCCGGGTTCCTCTGGCGGGGAAAGACCCTGATGTGGTCGTGGATTTGCAAAGGTTGCTGGATGAAGTTTATGACCAGGGCGCCTACGCCCGCAAGATTGATTATCGCTATGACCCCATGGAACACCTGACCCCCGAACAAGACAAATGGGCCGACAAACTACTCAAACGCCGCGGTTTGCGCCGGTGAATAAAGAATGAACCCCGACTGGAAAGTCCGCTATGAAGTCGCCCTGGACGCCGCTCACCAGGCCGGCCGGTTTGCTCTCGGCAACTTCGACACCGCGATGGCCGTCGAGTGGAAAGCCGATCGCACTCCGGTGACCTCGGCCGACCGGGGGGCCGAGGCTCTGTTGAAATCCGGTCTGCTGGCCAAATTCCCCCGCGACGGCTTTCTCGGTGAAGAATCCGGCGACACGCCGGGGTCCTCGGGCTATCGCTGGATCATCGACCCGATCGACGGCACGCGCAATTTCGTCCGCGGCATTCCCCTCTGGGGAACGCTGGTTGGCCTGGAATACCAAGGCGAGGCCATCGCCGGCGTGGCGTATGTGCCGGCGCTGAATCAAACCTACCGGGCTCTGCGCGGCGACGGCGCCTACCGGGATGACCGCCGGCTGCGCGTCTCCGACGTGGGTCGGCTCGAGGAGGCGTCCTTGTTTTATTCCAGCATCTCCTGGTTTATCAAAGCCGGCTGCGAGAACCGCTTTTTGAATTTGGTCAAGCAAACCCAACGCCAGCGCGGCTTCGGCGATTTCTATGGGTTTGTTCTGGTCGCCCAGGGCTCTGGTGATTTGATGGTCGAGCACGGCGTCCACATCTGGGACCTGGCCGCCCTGCAGCCCATCGTCGAGGAGGCCGGCGGACGCCTGACCGACTGGACCGGCAAGGCAGATATTACCCGCCCGGATGTGCTGGCCAGCAATGGACGCCTGCACGCGGCGGCGTTGCAGGTATTACAAAGAAATGACAGTTAATATCCGTCCGTTGCCGTGCGTAGCGTAGCTCGCTCGGCGGTTTCGCGTGACCAGAATCAATAACCGAAAAAAAAACCATGACCCCCGTTCGCACCATCGCCTGGCTCGGCGGCAGCAACGGCCACGTGCGCTTGCTCGATCAAACGCTGTTGCCGGCCGAAGTGGTGTACCGCGATTGCAGGACGGTGGAGGAAATCTGGGAAGCCATCCGCACCCTGCGGGTGCGGGGTGCGCCGGCAATCGGCATCGCCGCCGCCATGGGTGTCGTTCTAGGAATGCAAAAGATCACCGCCGGCGAGCCCGGCAGCTACGGCCAGCGCCTGAAGGAAGTCACCGCCTATCTGCGGACCAGCCGGCCCACGGCAGTTAACCTGTTCTGGGCCCTGGGCCGTGTGGAACGCAAAGTGCAACCTTTCCTGGAAAATCTCTCCCCCTCCCAGCTCACCCAGAAACTGCTCGACGAAGCCCTGGCCATCGAAGAAGAAGATAGGGCGATGTGTCGGGCCATCGGCCGATTTGGGTCGGCGCTGATTCAAGAGGGGCAAGGGGTGCTTACCCACTGCAACGCCGGCGGCTTGGCGACGGCGGACTACGGCACGGCCCTGGCGGTGATGTTCGCCGCCGCGGAACAGGGCCGCAAGTTTTGCGTCTTTGCCGGCGAGACCCGACCTTTGCTGCAAGGCGCCCGCCTAACCACGTGGGAATTGCAGCAGCGCGGCATCGACGTCACCCTCATCTGCGACAGCATGGCCGCCCAGGTCATGCGCGAAGGCCGCGTGCATCTGGTGATCACCGGGGCGGATCGCATCGCCGCCAACGGCGACACCGCCAACAAGATCGGCACCTACGGCCTGGCCCTGCTCGCCGGGGCGCACGGCATTCCTTTCTACGTGGCCGCCCCGTCCAGCACGTTCGACCTGTCCTTGCCCACCGGCGACGCCATTCCCATCGAGCAGCGCGATCCGCGCGAGATCACGCACGGCCTGGGCCGGGCCATCGCCCCGAAAGGCGTTAAGGTCTACAATCCGGCATTCGACGTCACGCCGGCCCGACTCATCACCGGCATCATCACCGAGAAGGGGCTGATCCAGCCGGTGCGATCAACGGTTATTGGGGAAGTATTGGGAAAATAGCCAGCCTCTACCTGCTGACGGACTCATACCGGAAAACTCGCCGGATTCCAAGTTGTCGCCACGAACTCCAGGCATTAAACTGGTTCTGGGCGTCCGGGTCGTGGCGGAGGATAAACGATGGACACTATTCGTTTCCGCAAATTCGTGAGTTTGGCCGGGATTCTGGCGACGGCCGTTTTCCTGGCTTGGCCTTCGGCTGCCTCGGCCTGCAATATTCCCGTGTTTCGCTTCGCCCTGGAACGCTGGAAACCGGATAAGTACGAGGTGATCGTCTTCCATCGCGGGCCGTTGAGCGACAACGACAAGAAGATCGTGCGCTGGCTGGAACACTACGGCGACAAGGAAATCCCGGCCCTAGGTTCAGAGGTGGTCCGTCTTCTTGAGGTGGCCAGCCGGAGTGCCCCCTTGTGGGCCAACCCGTTTGAGGCCGTTATCCTGCCTCGTTTCCATCAGCGGGTCAAAGAGCGCCTGGCGGACAACGACACGCGCTCGGCCAACCTATTCGTGCAGACGCTGGAAATCACGCCATTGGTGGAATCCGCCCCGCTGTGGGCCCATCCGATTCAGGCGGCGATTTTGCAGGCGATGGCCAAGCAATGGCAGTCGCCGTGGCTGGCCGTGCGCTTTCCTTCCTCGACGCCCCTTTGGATTGATATTTGGGATGGTCCGCTCAACCCGGAAAACGCCCGGACAATTCTGGATTCCCCGCTGCGGCGGGAAATCGCCCGCCGCATCCTTTCGGGTCAGTCCGCGGTGTGGGTGTTCCTCGAATCCGGTGACAAGGACAAAGCCCGTTTCGCAAATTTGTGGGCAGCGAGTTTTGTCGGGTCCCTGGCAACTCCCCTTCCGGCCCTGGGGGGCCATCTGGCCGACCAGCCCCCCGGTGAATTTCTGTATGCCGGCCTGAAGAGCCAGCTCAAGGGCCTGGAAAAAACCCTGGAGTTACCCAAGCTGAGCGATTCGCCGCGCGACAAGCTGCAAGCCAACCTCAAGCTGCGTATCGAATTTTCCCTCCTCAGGCTGGCTCGCACCGATCCCGCGGAAAAGGTGTTAGTTCATATGCTTCTGGGAATGGAAGAGGACCTCTGGGAGCACAAGGGGCCCGTCGTCTTTCCCGTGTTCGGTCGCGGCCTTGCCCTGTACGCGATCTTGGGCAAAGGCATCAACGAGGAGAACATTCGCCAATCGGCCGGTTTTGTCTTGGGGCCGTGCTCCTGTGAAGTCAAGAAGCAGCTGAAAATGATCCTGGGAGGGGGGGCCGTCGATCTCCTCATCACCGAAGACTGGGACGGCAAGCTCGAGGGCCGCTGGACCAAGGACGAGGCCCCGCCGCTCATGGGCTTGACCGAGTTCTTGGCGGTGACGGGGCAACCCGGTTGGATGATTTCCTCGCCTGGCCCCGGAGAACCTGGGAGCGCTGCCTCAAATCCCCAAGAAGTGTTGAGCGGAAACCTGCTCCGCAATTTGGGGATTGCCGCGGCGGCGGCCCTGGTCCTGCTCGGCCTGATCGCTTTTCTTTTCCGCGACAAGTTCAGGATAGGAACTTGACAGGAGCACTCCTCTGAGCTGTGTGCCATGAGCGAGTCAAACCGCTACCACTATCTGGAACCATGTTCCAGGCCAACTATCCACAATGGTACGTGAAGGGACGGCGAATTCGTGCCGAGGTGCTCTTTACCGGGAAACGGTTGGTGATGACTCGCGGACGGCACCAGACCTGCCCCTGAAGACTTCGTTCACAACGAAGGTTTTCTGCGACAAGAGCGGGAGCGCGAGGAAGCCGAATAGCGCGAATTTGCAAAAAATACCCGCCGCTGTGGCCTTCCAATGTTAGGCCGCAACATGAAAAGTTATCTCGACGATAATCGCACCGACAGGTCTCTGCTGGGGTTCTATCGACGCGAAACCGCCGAGCGAGCTTCTTATACGCAGCCGGGGCCACAAGTCCCTGGGCGAGGTGGCTTCTGACATAAATCTACTCCAGTTCCGGATTGGGAAGCTGACATGAGCATCTGCCGCCTAGTCCTGCGTGAAATCGCTTACCGCAAGCTCAACTTCGGCCTGGCCCTGGTGGCGGCCACCATGGCCGTGGCTTGCCTCGCCGGCGTTGTGACCATCTTGCGCCTATACGACCGCGCCACCGGCGAAATCATGGCCAAGCATGAGGACGACATTCGCAAGGCCACCCTAAAGCTCGGCTTCAATGTGCTGATCCTGCACAAGGATCAGAACCTGGCCGATCTGTACCAGGACCGGTTTCCTACCAAGTTCATGCCCGAGGAATACGCCCAGCGGCTCGTGCAGAAAAAGGTCCTTACCATTAAGCATCTCTTGCCCCACCTGCAAGAACGCGTCTTCTGGAAGGAACTCCAGCGAACCGTCCATTTGTTCGGCACCCGTGGCGAGGTGGACCAGAGCGGCAAGAAACCGCTGGTGGATGCCGTTCCCCCCGGCAAGATCGGCCTGGGATTCGAACTCCATCAGGGGTTCAAGGTCAAGGAAGGCGATCGCCTCCGGCTGTCGCTGTCCCGCCAAGGCCCTTCCGGCCGGGAAGACCTGAAACCCACCGACTTCGTGGTGCACTATCTGGCTCCCCAGCGCGGTAATGAGGAAGACATCCATGTTTTCCTGAACCTGGCCGATGCGCAAAAAATCTTGAACCGGCCCGGCCTTATCAATGCCCTCAAAGCCCTGGAATGCGAATGCGGCCTGGACCGCCTGGGCAATGTCCGGAAGGAGATTGAAAAGATTTTGCCGGACACGCAAGTAGTGGAATATCAGAGCCAGGCCCTGGCCCGCGCCGAGGCCCGCACTCAGGCGGCCGCCAAGCGCGGTGAGATCAAGCACCGGCAAGAAGACTTCGCCGCCCTGCTGGTCCCGCTGGTGGTGCTGGGGTGCATGGTCCTCCTTGGCGTATTGGCCTTCATCAACGTGTATGACCGCATCACGGAGATCGGCATCCTGCGGGCCCTGGGCGTGAGTTCGATCCAGGTGTTTATCCTGTTTCTCAGCAAGGCCATCCTGGTGGGTTTGCTGGGCGCCGTGATCGGTTACAGTCTGGGAACCGCGGGCGGCCTGGGACTGGGCGAAACGCCGGCCAACGCAGCCCTGGCGGACTTCCTGCTGAACGGCTGGCTCCTGGGGCTGGTGCTGCTGGCCGCGCCGTTATTGTGCGCCCTGGCGAGCTTGATTCCCGCCGTGACCGCGGCACGGCAAGATCCCGCGGTGGTCTTGCAGCAGGAATAGGCCATGGATCACGATCAACGGTTCAAGATTATGCTCCAGGAATTTTTCGCCGATTTCCTGCAGCTTTTCTTCGCCGATTGGGCCTTGCGGCTGGATTGTCAGGCGGTGCAATGGATTGACAAGGAAGTTTTTTCGGACCCGCCGGAAGGCCGGCGTCGCGTTCTGGATTTGGTGGGCAAAGTGCCTACCCGCCAAGGCGTTTCCGGCCAGAGGCCGGGGGATCCCGAGCAATGGTTGGCCCTGGTCCACATCGAGATCGAATCGCCGGACCGGACCACGCCGCTGAAGCCGCGCCTGTTCCGCATGTATGCCAACTTGCGGGACAAGTATGAACTGCCGGTGTTGCCGATCGGCTTGTTTCTCAAAGTTGGCCTTGAGGGCATCGGCATCGAGCTTTACGAAGAATACTTCTGGGAATTCTGCCCGGTGACGTTTCGCTTTTTGTATGTTGGGTTGCCGGCCCTGGATGGGTTAAAATATGTGCAAGGCGACAACTGGCTGGGCGTGGCCCTGTCGGCCTTGATGAAAATCCCAAAGGAAAAAGTGGCCTGGCTGGGCGCCGAAGCGTTGCGCCGTCTGGTCGAGGCCCCCTTGACGGATCAACAAAAATTTTTACTGGCCGAATGCGTGCAAGCCTACCTGCCGTTGGACGAGGCACAGCAACAAGAATACGAACGTATCGTGGCCGGCGAACCTTATCAAGGAGTAACAGCGATGAATACGACCTGGTTTGAAAAAGGTATCAAAAAAGGACGTGAAGAAGGACGAGAAGAAGGAAGGGAAATAGGTCTGCGCGACGTATTGCCGGACCAACTCCAGGACCGATTTGGTCCGTTACCGGACAAAGTCTTGGATCGGCTTCAGAAAATGTCCGGGGAAGAGTTGACCAAGGTGGGTAAGGCGCTCGTGCGGGCCAAGTCGCTAAAGGACCTGGGCTTAGAAAGCTGAGAGCAATCAAGCGTACCTAGCCCGAAGAAGCCCAGTAGCAAGAATTTACCGGCAGGAACCCTATCAAGGAGAAAATGCGATGAACAAAACTCCCTTTGAAAAAGGATACGAAGTAGGATTGATAATTGCCGCATGGGAAATGAAAGAAAATGGCCTCCGCGATCTCCGCGAGGTTTTGTTAGACCTACTTCATGAGCGATTTGGTCCGTTATCAGACAAAGTTTTGGAACGGTTTCAGAAAATGTCCGGGGAAGAGTTGACCAAGCTGGGTAAGGCGCTCTATCGGGCCGAGTCGCTGGAAGACCTGGGCTTGGAAAGGTGAGTAACCTCATCCCCCCTTTTGCTATGCTGGAACTTCGCCACATCACGAAAACCTACGCCGGTCCGCAAGGGCGGGTGAAGGCTCTCCAGGACCTGTCGCTCAGCGTCGGGGCCGGTGAGTTCGTCGCCGTGCGCGGGCCTTCGGGGTGCGGCAAAACCACCCTGCTGCTGGCCGCGGGCGGCTTGCTGCGCCCCGATGCCGGCGAGGTCCTGGTGAACGGCGAAAACCTGTACCGCTTGCCGGCCGAGGCGCGGGCCCGCTTCCG
Organism: uncultured Alcaligenaceae bacterium; assembly: GCA_964518515.1. Classification (GTDB taxonomy): domain Bacteria; phylum Planctomycetota; class Planctomycetia; order Gemmatales; family Gemmataceae; genus CAZFGM01. Next base: position 14,718 of record CAZFGM010000015.1, read on the forward strand.
CGCCGCTACCATCGGCTTTGTATTCCAGCAATTTCACCTAGTGCCGTACCTGAGCGTGCGCGACAACATCCTGACGCCGACCCTGGCTCATCCATTCCCCGAGGCCAGAAACCGAGCGGCAGAACTGCTCGCCCGTTTCGGGTTAGAACACCGCGCTCGCCACGTGCCCGCCGAGCTCAGCACCGGCGAACGCCAGCGCACCGCCCTGGCCCGCGCCTTACTCACCCGGCCGCGCCTTCTTCTGGCTGACGAACCGACCGGCAACCTCGACGACGCCAACGGCCAGATCGTTCTCACGTGCCTGGCCGATTTCGCCCGCGCCGGCGGCGCCGTGCTGCTGGTGACCCACGATCAGCGCGCCGCCGAAGTGGCCCAGCGCACCGTGGAATTGGCCAACGCGGCGAGCGGGGGGCGTCAGCCCCCTGATGGCCAGAACATCTGTCACCTCCCATTGCATCAACCGGGGGCTTACGCCCCCGGCGCGCCAGGAGGCGGGCCATGATCGGACGCGGCAGTTATCTGAGCAACGCCTGGCTGGTCACCGGTTCGTCGCTGGCAGCGGTGGCCGTCCTGGTGTTTTTTCTGAGGATTCTGGGGAGCCCGTCGGAAGAAGTGGATTTTTCCGTCCCTGATTCAGGCTCTTCCAAACCCCTGCGCCTTTTCTGCGCGGCCGGCATGATTAAGCCGGTCACGACCGTCATTCACGATTACCGGCAAGAATACCACCACACTATCCAGGCCAATTTCGCCGGGACCGGCGAACTCATGAACAGTCTGGCCAAGGCCGGCGTGCCGGGCGACCTGTTCCTGTCGGCCGATTCCACCACCATGCGCGAAGCGGTAAGGGACGGCCTGGTCGAAGAAGTCATCCCCATCGCCCCCATCCGCATCGTCCTGATCGTCAACCGGAAAACCCAGGAAATGCTGAAAAAACAGGGGAAACCGGTGACGGAATTGAAGGACCTGCTCCGCGACGACCTGAAGAAGGTGATGCTGGGCGCCGAGGCCACGGCCATCGGCAAGGTGGGTAAAACGCTGCTGCAACAACAACGGTTGTGGGACGTTCTGGAAGCGCGGCGCAAAGGCCCGGGCACACGCGTTTCCACCCACGGCACCGTCAATCACGTCGTGCAGACGGTGGGCCAAACGTCGGGTGCCATCGGCCTGGCCTGGGATGCCGTGGCCCAGCAATCCTCCAGTGTGGCCATCGTGCCCTTGCCCGAGGACCAAACGCTGGTCGAGCACGTGGAAATCGGCGTCCTCAAGCGCTCGGCCAACCCGCGCCGGGCCCTCCACTTTGCCCGCTACCTCACGGCCCGGGACAAGGGCCTGAAGCATTTCGGCCGCTTTGAGTTCCAGCCGGTGCCCGACGCGGACTTCTGGGAAAACAAGCCGGTCATTCACCTGGCCTCCGGGGCCATGCTGAAACCCGGCCTGCAGGACGTGCTCAAGTCCTTCGCCAAGCGCGAGGGCGTCCAGATCGACACCACCTACCTGGGCTGCGGCCTATTAGTCAGCCAGATGGAAGCCATCCAGAGCGGCCTGAACCCGCACCGCTTTCCCGACGCCTATGCGTCCTGCGATATCGCCTACGCGGAAAAAGTTGACCGTTACTTCGAGGCCTACAAAGTCATTCTGCAAAATGACCTTGTGTTCATCGTGCGGCGGGGGAATCCGAAGAACATTCAACCGTCCCTGGACGAATTGAAACGCGCCGATCTGAAACAGATCGGCCTGCCGGACCCGAAAAACTCGGCCCTGGGGGCCCTGGTCGTCAAGCTCCTCAAAGACCGCGGTTTTCCGGAAGAATTTTTGGACCGGCGCAAGAACAAAAGGCTGGTGAACGCCGATGCCGCCCATTCCCTGGTCAGCCAGATTGGTTCGCTGGACGTGGCCATCGTGGGTCGCAGCAACGCCCTGGCCAATCCCAACCGCGCCAAAGACCTCCAGGTCCTGGAGCTGGGCGTGGCCGGGGCCATGGCCACGCAAACTTTTGCCATTGCCAAGAGTTCCCGGCACAAGTACCTGATGCAGCGCCTGCTCCGCGCCATTACCACACCGGCCAGCCTGCAACGCTTCCATCAACTGGGTTTCAACATCGAGCCGAAAGTTCCATGACTTCTTCTTTCTCCGAGACCGCCCCGCGTGCGGCCCCCAACTGGCCGTTTGTCGCCGCCCTGGCCGTTCTCGGCGGCGTCTACCTTCTTTTGATCCTCGGCATTCTTCTGGTGCAAGTTGCCTTCACCACGCCGGAGGACATGCTGGACGCCCTGGCCAACGAGGAAATCCAGTATGCTATCAAGCTCAGCCTGCTGTCGTGCACGCTGACCACCATCCTGTCGTTATGGTCCGGGACCGCTCTGGGCTATCTCCTGTCGCGTTACGAATTTCGCGGCAAGACCTTGCTGGACGCCCTGCTGGACATTCCCATCATCTTGCCGCCGCTGGTGATCGGCCTGGCCCTGTTGATTCTCTTTCAAACTGGGCCGCTGCGCTGGTTCGACGACGAGATCATGAACGTGACGTTCGCCATTCCGAGCGTGATCATTGCCCAGTTCGCGGTCGCTTGTGCCTTCGCCGCCCGGACCATGCGCACGACGTTCGATCAGATCAGCCCGCGCGAGGAGGCGGTGGCCCTGACCCTGGGATGTACCCGCGCCCAGGCGTTCTGGAAGGTCGTGCTGCCCGATGCCCGCCGCGGCCTGTTGACGGCGGCGACCCTCGCCTGGGCCAGGTCCCTGGGCGAATTTGGACCGATCCTCATCTTTTCCGGCACCACCCGCATGCGCACCGAGGTCTTGCCGACCACCGTGTACCTGGAATACGTCAACAGCAACCTGGAGGCGGCCGTGGCCGTGTCGCTGCTCATGGTGTTGGCCGCCGTGACGGTTTTGATCATTATGCGCTATGCGGGCGCGGAATCGCCCCTGGGAAAGGCCCTTCGCCCATGATCACTCTCTCCAACGTGAGCATTCATGCCGGCGGGTTTTCCCTGGCCAACGTCTCGTTCCACGTGCCCGCCGGCGGCTACGCAGTTCTCATGGGCAAAACCGGCTGCGGCAAGACCACCATCCTGGAAGCCATTTGCGGCTTGCGACCGGTCAACGGCGGCCACATTACCTTGCGCGATCAGGAGGTAACCGCCTGGCCGCCCGCGCAGCGCGGCCTGGGTTACGTGCCGCAAGATCGCGCCCTGTTCAATACCATGACCGTGGCCGAGCACCTGGCCTTTGCCCTGACCGTGCGCCGCCGGCCGTGGCTGGAGGTGGACAACCGTGTCCGGGAACTGGCGGATTTGCTCGGCCTAGGTCGGCTCCTGCACCGTAAGCCGCGCGGTCTGTCCGGCGGCGAGGCCCAACGCGTCGCCCTGGGCCGGGCTTTGGCCTTTCAGCCGCGCATCTTGCTGCTCGATGAGCCCCTGGCCGCCCTCGATGAGGAAACCCGCGAAGAAATGTATGCTCTGTTGCAATCGGTCCGCAACCGCACTGGCGTCACCACGCTGCATGTCACGCACGATCTGAGCGAAGCCCGGCGCCTGGCGGATCAATTGCTGGTCCTCCGGGACGGCCAGGTTCGGAATTGTCCCCTGGAAGGACCTGGCGGAAATGGCCAGCAGGCTCCCCCGGAAACCCGCATTCAGCCGGGATAATACCCATGCAGATCACCATCAAATACATGGCCCAGCTCAAACAAGCCGCCGCCGTGGCTGGCGAATCGGTCGAGGTGGAATCGCCCTGTGCCGTCGAAAACATCGTCCGCCTGCTGGCCCAGCGCCATGGGGAGACCTTTCGCCGCATCGTGCTGGACGGCCAGGACCGGGTTCAGCCGGCCCTTCTTCTTTTCGTCGGCGAGGACCAAGTGCGCCCGGATTATGTCTTCCAAGATGGCGATGTCTTGACCATCCTCGCTCCCATGGCGGGGGGATAGGCGCCGCGCCACCTCTCGACGCTGTATCGCGGCCTGCACTCGATCAGCTTCGTCGCCGCCTGCCGCCTTGCCTGGCTGGCCGGACGCGACTCGCGCCTCCCCAAGCGCTTCGTCCTCGTCGAGGAGAAGACCAACCTCAACGTGCCGCAGCCCAACCTCGCCTACGCCATCGCACGCGAACACAACCCCCTTGACCAGGGTTCAAATAAATGCACAACCGCGGCGAATTACCAGGGGGTGATAACCGGCATACTCCGTAAAGCCCCCCGAGGTGGAATCTTGGGTATTTCTTTGCAGGCCAGAAAACTCCTTGTGGAGAGTTTTTGTTGACAATCCCCCCGGGGAAAACCATGATACGGGAACCGTATTCCCACATTGACGAGCAGGAGGTTGGCCATGGATACCGTGTACCTGGTTTGTGCTATTGTGGGGTCGGTGTTGATCGGTTGCCAGTTTCTGCTGACGCTTCTGGGTATCGGCAAGGACTTTCACTTGGGCGACCACGACGTGGGCGGCCATGACGTGGGCGGCCAAGACACCGGCCATGACGGGGAAGCGTCCTGGTTCTTTGGGATGCTCACCTTTCGCACGTTGACGGCGGCCGTGGCGTTCTTCGGCCTGGCCGGCCTGGCCGCCACCAATGCCGAAGTCGAACCCCAATACGCCCTGGGTCTGGCAGTGCTGGCCGGGGCGGGCGCCCTGTTCCTGGTGGGCCTGCTCTTGCGCTTTCTGACCAAGCTCAACGTCGATGGCACCATCCGCATCGAGCGGGCCGTCGGCTCGCGCGGCACGGTGTACCTGAACGTGCCGGCCAGCCGCGCCGGCGCCGGCAAGGTCCACGTCAACTTCCTCAACCGCACCCTCGAATACAAGGCCATCACCGCCAACGACGCCCTGCCCACCGGCAGCCCCTGCGTCGTCGTGGGCGTGATCAATGCCGATACCGTGGAAATCGCACCCGCCAGCGAATCCGAAAGGACCACCCATGTCTAACCTGACCTTGTTCGCGCAGAAAACGACCGGCGTGCCCGTCTCCACCGAAGTGCTGGTGATGATCATCGTCACGGCCCTGGTGTTTTTCAGCCTGCTCATGCTGCTGATCACCCGCTACAAGCGCTGTCCGTCGAACCGCATCCTGGTCATTTACGGCAAGTTCACGGGCAGCGCCACCGGCACGCGCTGCCTGCACGGCGGCGCCCGCCTGGTCCTGCCCCTGGTCCAGGATTACGCCTACCTGAGCCTGGAGCCGATCCAGATCGAAATTCCCCTCAAGGACGCCCTGTCCATTGAGAACATTCGCATCAACGTGCCCAGCGTCTTCACGGTGGCCGTCGGCGAAGACGTGGAAACCATGCACAATGCCGCCATCCGCCTTTTGGGCCTGGAAACCCGGCAGATAAAAGAGCAGGCCGAGCACATCATCTTCGGCCAGCTCCGCCAGGTGATCGCCTCGATGCGCATCGACGACATCAACCGCCACCGCGAGCAGTTCCTGCACAATATCCAGATGTCGCTGGAGCCGGAGCTGAAGAAAATCGGCCTGGTGCTGATCAACGTCAACATCACCGACATCACCGACGAATCGGGCTACATCGAGGCGATCGGCAAGAAGGCGGCTTCCCAGGCCGTCCAGCAGGCCTTGATCGACGTCGCCGAGCAGGAAAAGCATGGGCAGATCGGCATGGCCGAGGCCGGGCGGGAAAAGGCGATCCAGGTGGCCAGCGCCACCAAGCTGCGCGAGATCGGCACGCGCGAGGCCCTGCGCGACCAGGCCGTCCGCGTCGCCCAGCTGGACAAGGAGCAAAAAGTCGGCGAGGCCACCGCCGGCCTGGAACGCGACGCCCAGATCAAGGAATCGCAGCGCCAGCAAGCCGTGCGCATCGCCGAGCTGGACAAGGAGCAGAAAATCGGCGAGCAGACCGCCGGCTTCGAGCGCGAGGCCCAGGTCAAGAACGCCGAGCGCACGATGCGTATCGCCATCGCCGACGCCAACGCCAAGGCCATCAGCGGCGAGGCGCACGCCCAGGCCGAAGTCGTCCTGGCCCAGGCCAACTTGCAGGTCAAGCAGGCGGAGGCCTATCAGCTCGGCGAGACGCGCAAGCGCGAGTCGGAAGCGGCCGTGCTGGAAGCGCAGAACCGCGCCCTGGCCAAGGCGGCCCTGGCCGAGGCGGAAAAGGTCGAGGCCGAGCGTCGCGCCGCCGTCGAAGCGCCGGCCAAGGCCGAAAAAGCCAAGACCATCGTCCAGGCCGAGGCCGAGGCGGAAAAGCGCCGCATCGAGGCGGAAGGCCAGGCCGCCGCCACGTTCGCCAAGCTCGAGGCCGAAGCCCGCGGCCAGTACGAAATTCTCGCCAAGAAGGGCGAGGGCCTTCGCCGCATCATCGAAGCTTGCGGCGGCGCCCCGCAAGCCTTCCAGCTCCTCATGCTCGAACATCTCGACACGCTGGCCCAGACCGCCGCCCAGGCCATTTCCAACATCAAGTTCGACAAGGTCATCGTCTGGGAAAACGGCAACGGCGCCCTGGCCGGCGGCACCAGCAACACCGCCAACTTCCTGCAGAACCTGGCCCGCACCATGCCGCCCATGATGCAGATCATGAAAGACATCGGCGGCGTCGAGCTGCCCGACTACATCGCGCGCTTCACCCAGGATCAGAAAGCGGCCGATGGCGGGGCTCCCAGGGCGGAAACCAAGCCGGAGAGGGAAACGCCGTTGCCGAAGAAGGGGTAGCCGAGATATACCGCGACATTATTAAGCCGGCGAGCTTGCTCGCCGTGGAGGGGATGCTGGCCGCGGCGAGCAAGCTCGCCGGCTAAATGAAATGCCTCTTTTTTTTACGACTTTTCGTTTGGCCCTTGGCCGCCAGCCCGGGTGAGCCTTGGTCGTTTCCAACTGGGCGTCGATCAAATCTTTGGCCAGAAGGGGAGGATCCAGCCACAGTCCATTTCCAGAAGGAGCAAGGCAAGAATAAGACTAGGAGTAAGTAGGAGATGTTCCGTGACACTGAGCAAAGTGGAACAGGCGATCCTGGAGATTCTGGACAGACGTCCAAGCGAAGAAATCCAGGGCCGAGAATTGAGAGGTTTATTGCGAAACCGGGGGTTCCGAAGGACTGCCCCGGCATTTGTATTCACCATGATGCGGTTGGAGGACAAAGGAATGATTACGTGCCGGGATGAAGTTCGGGATGTTGAGGGCGTGGAAGTCAGAGAACGCTATTATCGCCGCAGAGAAAACCTACTTGAAAAGGAGGAATTGACGGATACCCTGCATGATGTCTGGTTCGGCCAGGAGAAGGAGTAAGAGAAAGAGTAAGAGTAGAGAAAGAGAAAGAGAAAGAGAAAGAGAAAGAGTAGGGTAGGAATGACCCGGTTTAAATCCTGGATTTTAACCGATACGCTGCACGACGTCTGGCTCGACCAGTTCCACACGGGCAACGACCGGCTGCCGCTGGCGACGCCGCACGGCTGGTCGGTGGGCAAGCGTACGCTGCGCGGCGGGCTGCGTGACGGCGTCGATCTGATCGAGGTCCACAACGGCGCTCTGGCTTTTAGTGTCGTGCCGACGCGCGGCATGGGCTTGTGGCAGGGGCACTATCATCAAGCGTTTCTCGGCTGGCGCTCGCCGGTGTCGGGGCCGGTGCATCCGCGGCACGTCAACGTCAGCGAGCGCGGCCATCTCGGCTGGCTGGCCGGCTTCGACGAATGGCTGTGCCGCTGCGGCCTGGCCTGGAATGGACCGCCCGGCGAGGACGTGTTCACCGACAAGGCGGGCCGGTCGCGCCGCGATCGCTTGACGCTTCACGGCCGCATCGCCAACCTGCCGGCCCATTATGTCGAGGTCCGCGTCAGTCTCGAGCCGCCTTTCGAGCTTGGCGTGATCGGCCAGGTGGAGGAAAGCGCCCTCTTCAGCCCCCGGCTCCTCTTGACCACGACGTACACGACCGTGCCCGGCTCGAACCGCCTGGTGATACACGACGTGGTGGACAATCGCGGCGGCGAGCCGGCCGAGATGCAGCTTCTGTATCATTGCAACGTCGGCGGGCCGTTTCTGGAAGCCGGCAGCCGAGTGGTCGTGCCGATGCGCGCGGTGGCCCCGAGCAACGCCCGCGCCGCCGAGGGCATGGACACGCTGGAAACCTACGCCGGTCCGGCGGCGGGCTTCGCCGAGCAGGTGTACTGTTACGATCCTCTGGCCGACGCCGCCGGCCGGACGCTGGCCATGCTGTACAATCGAGCCGCCGACCGCGGCCTGGTCGTGCGCTTCAACCGCCAGGAATTGCCATGCTTCACCGTGTGGAAGAACACTGCCGCCCTGGAGGATGGCTACGTCACCGGCTTGGAGCCGGCCACCAATTATCCCAATTTCAAGACGTTCGAGCGCCAGCAGGGCCGGGTGCCGTTGCTCGCCCCGGGCGGCCGCTGGCAGGCCACCTGGAGCCTGGAAGTACACGACACGGCCGCCGGCGTGGCCGGCGTTCTGGCCGAGATCGCCAGCCTGCAAGCGCACGCCCCGGCCAGCGTGCATCGCACGCCGCACCAGCGGTTTTCGCCGGCGTAACCCGCATTTCTCACCAAATGTAGCACGGATTTCCCAATCCGTTTCGCAGCCACGG
>CAZFGM010000016.1:0-12556 GCA_964518515.1 uncultured Alcaligenaceae bacterium
GTGATCGAGTCGCCGGTGTGCACCCCCATCGGATCGAAGTTCTCGATCGAGCAGACGATGACGACGTTGTCGGCGCAGTCGCGCATGACCTCAAGCTCGAACTCCTTCCAGCCGATGACGGATTGTTCGATGAGGACCTCGCCGACGGGGCTGATCTCGAGGCCGCGGGCGATGAACTCGTTGAATTCCGCGCGGTTGTAGGCGATGCCGCCGCCGCTGCCGCCGAGAGTGAAGCTGGGGCGCAGGACGCAGGGCAAGCCGACGGCTTCGCGGATGGTCTGGGCCTCGGCCAGGCTGCGGGCCAGGCCGCTCTTGGGCACCTCCAGGCCGATCTTGAGCATGGCCTCCTTGAACTTTTGCCGGTCCTCGGCCTTGGCGATGACGTCGGCGCGGGCGCCGATCATCTCGACGCCGTAACGCTCCAGCACGCCGTGGCGGACCAGGTCCATGGCGGTATTGAGGCCGGTCTGGCCGCCCAAGGTCGGCAACAGGGCGTCGGGCAATTCCTGGGCGATGACCTTGGCCACCATTTCCCAGGTGATCGGCTCGATGTAGGTGCGATCGGCCATCTCCGGATCGGTCATAATGGTGGCCGGATTGGAATTGACCAGGACGACCTGGTAGCCCTCTTCGCGCAGGGCCTTGCACGCCTGCGTGCCGGAATAATCAAACTCGCACGCCTGGCCGATCACGATGGGACCGGAGCCGATGAGGAGGATTTTGCGCAGATCGCTACGCTTGGGCATGCCGGGAAATCCCGCGGGGCGCGACAAAGGTATTCTGGTGAAACTTATAAGAGAAGGGGGCGGCAAGCAAGTGGTCCGAACCAGAGAGCGCGGTTCCTCCCGCCAATGGCCGAAGGAAACGAAATTTCACGCTTTTTCCGTGGCCGCGCGGATTCTTGAACAAATCGGCCAAGGACAGCCGAAATTCGGGCAGGAGCGCGCCGCCTACCAGGGTATCAAACGCCGTCTGCGCGGCAACCTTATTTCACCTTGTTGACGTAGATCAGTCTCCCCGGCGTGTCGATGGGGCCGACGGCGCCGAAGTCGATGCGAGCCGCGAAGGCGGTCGGATCAGCCTTGACAGGGGCGAGGCGGACGCTCATGTATTCGCCGGAACGGAAGTACTTGCACATCACGGGCTCGCCTTCGGCCAGGGCGCGGAGTTTCTTTTCGATGGCGGACCAGACGGCGAGATTGGGGACGTGAATGTTCAGATGCATGGTCTGGGCCAGGCCGTAAATGGGCGGCCGCTGATCGGCAGGCAGGGCCGCGCGGGCCGCCTGGGCCAGGCCCTGATTGTCCTCCCAGGCCAGCTTGATGAGAGCAGCATGGCTGGCCCTGGTGCCGATGACCTTGAGGATGTTGCAGGCCTCGATGCGCAAGCCCATGTCCGGGTGGTTGAGGAATTCGGCCACCGCCTTTTCCGCTATCGGCCCCATGTCCTTCAGGGCCTGGCTGGCAATGGGGCGATAGCCGCCATCGGCCAGGCGCTGGGCCAGAGGATCGACGCCACGAGCATCCTTGAGTTTTCCCAGCGCGTACATGGCCTTGACTTTGATGTTGCCGTCAATATCGTCCATGAGTTTGATGAGGTAGGGCGCCTCGGCGGCAGTTGCCCATTTGGCGAGTGTTTCGAACATTTCATTACGCGCCACGTGCCTCTGGCGATTGTCGATGGCAGCCTGGAGGGCGGCGACGACTTCCTCGCGGCGCCCATTGTCAACATTCATGGCTGCCAGAAAATTGGCCGCTTTTTGCTGCTCGAAGACGTTGCCTTCCTTGACATGCCCCAGAGCATCATCAAACGTCAGAGCCCGCTCGACGTTGCCTGGATCCGGCGCCAACCCCTCCCGAGCCTTATTGTTCGCCGCCCTGACCAGAAGGAAGATGCCGACAACGAAGAGCACAGCCGCCCCCACACAGATTCCGATGCCTACCAGAATCTTCGCAGGAGACGGTGATTCCTGCCGCCGCCGGCGCGGGCGGCGCCTGTCAAATCCCCCGTCCTCGTCTCGCGGTCCCATGGTCTGTCTCCGATCGAATGGCCGAAAATTCAGCGCCGGACCAACTCGGGTTCGGCGGCGAGCAGGGGTCAAAATCATCCTATTTCCGCAAAAGGCCCCATGCGGAAAGAAAGCCGAGACCCAATCAAGGTGGCGTAAATACTCATGGGCGGCAACTCCACGCGCTGGCCGCCGACGATTTCATACAACGCCTCGCCGTCCAGCAAAGGATGATCGCTGGCAGGATCGGCTTTGGGGATGGTTAGCGTGCTCATGTTCGCCTTCTCCTTTCACTCCACACAAACTTATTTTATCATCCCGACCCGGTTCCGTCATTGTGGGATTCGTTTCATTCCATATGCCCCCATGTCCCATGTCCCGCGACAACCTAGCGCAAATGATTGCATTTCCCTGAACCCCGCCTTGAAATCCATTTCTTCAAAAGCTAAGGAGCCACAAGTAGGAATGAAACTGGTGTCCCTCATCTCAGTGAACGAACGAGTGTCTGCTTTTTGTGCGAGCTTGGAAAAGCACCCCGTCGTCGTTTTCCCCCCTTCCGCCTAGTTCCATTCCACCCAGCCCCTATTTTGCAAATAGTCTCATTTTGGGCGCGCCAGGTAGATCAACATTAGGAAGAAGAATAAGGCCGGAGGAAGAGCAGAATTCAAGACGCCGGTTTCCCTTCCTCTTTCCGTTCCCCAAGAGTTTTTTGCAGACCCAGCACGGTTTTTTGCAGCCTATCGATCCGGAAGTACAAGCGAGCGGTCAATTCCAAAAGCACGCCCAGGAATATCAGACCGGTGCCCCCGAGAAGGCATAGATTACGACTCATGGTTACCTGGGAATCCAGCAATTCGATGCAGACCATCCCCAACAGAGAGTCCGGCCGGTTTTCCAGAATGCGGACCTGGTTTTGGTAGCGCTGGGTCTCGGCATCCGACCGCCACCAGAAAACCCAGAGCAAAAAAATCACCGCGGCCAGAATCAGCAAGAGAGAAATCGTGGACAGCCACATGCCTTTGCGCAGGTCCGGGCTGGATTTTTCCGGGGTCAAGAGTTGGCGCAGAAGCATTTTCAAACGCGGATCGGTTTCCATCGCGTCCTCGGAGTCATGGCCGCCTGGGACCAATTATCCCAGGCGGTATTTCGGATTGACCGCCAGATATTTTTTGACCCGGTCCGTCCGCGTGACGGCTTCCTGGAAGAAGTCCACGGCCTGGCGCAGGCGCTCATCGGGCTCGGCGCAGCTAAAGCGCAAGAAGCCCTGGCCGGCCGGGCCGAAGCATTCGCCGCCCAGGCAGGCCACGCCGCGCTTGTCGTCGGCGCCTTCGAGCAGGAACATGGCCAGGCCGTGCGACTGGATGCCGAGGCGCTGGCAAATGGGGGTCACGTTGGGGAACACATAAAACGTTCCCGCCGGCATCAACACCGAGACGCCCTCGACCTGGTGCAGGGCCTCCACCAGCAATTTCACCTTCTGGTGAAAGCGCTGCATGACCTGGTCGCGTTCGCCGGCGTCGTTTTCCAGAGCCGCCTTGCCGGCCAGCTGAACCAGCGGCGCCACGCACGACAGCGACGTGTTGATCATCTTGCCGATCGTATCGACGAAGGCGGGATTGCTGACGGCGTAGCCGAGCCGCCAGCCGCTCATGCTGTACGACTTGCTGAAAGTGTAGCAGGCGACGGCCTGGTCGAGCATGTCCGGCTGAGCCAGGAAGGGGACGTGCTTGCCGGCCCAGACCATGTGGTTGTACGGCTCGTCGCTGAATAGGGCGACGTTCTTGCCGCGAATGAGGTCGGCCAGGCCCTTCATATCCTCGGCGGTGGCCACGCCGCCGGTCGGGTTGTGCGGCGAGTTGAGGAAGATCGCTTTGGCCCGCGGCGTGGACTTGAGAAAATGCTCGACATCGTTCAAGTCCGGCCGGAACTGGTTTTCTTGCCGCAGGGCGGAATAGACCACTCTGGCCCCCCGGCGTTCGATGTTGGGAGGGTACGTGGGAAAGTGCGGGCTGAACACCAAAACGGCGTCGCCCGGATCGAGAAAGGCCTCGCAGAAAAACTGCTCGAAAATCTTGGCCCCCGGTCCGACCACGACGTTGCCGGCGTTGATGTCGATGCCGTATTCCTTGCGGTAGTTGGCCGCCGCCGCCTCGCGAAAGGCCGGCAAGCCGCCCGACGGGCAGTAATGCGTCTGCCCTTCGTCGATGGCGTTCTTGCCGGCACGCAGCGCGGACTTGGTGCTGGAAAAAGGGCTGTCGCCGATCTGCAGCTCGATGACGTCTTTGCCCTGAGATTTGAGCCGCCGGGCCACGGCCAGAACATCAAAGGCGGTTTCGGCGGTCAAACCGCGCGAGAATTTACTCAGGGTGACGGAGGAAGCCATGAGAATCCTTTGGGGTGAAAAAAAGGCTGGGAAAACGAAAGTGAAATTTTACGGGCCTTTGATTCCCATGGCTAACTTGGGTTTTTGAAAATCTCTTCCTCCGTCTTGTTTCGCTGGGCCGACTTACAGTCCGGCGGACATCATGGAGCGCGGCGGGTTGCGCAAGGTTGGGGTCTTCATCGAGAACCACTACGAGCCGATCCCACCGGAGAGAATCCCAGACGAATGTGCCGACTGGTCACCGTCTACCTTGGTCTCCACCACTGCCCGGTAGTAAAACTCGACGCCCTCAGTGGATTTCGGTCGCCAGGTCCTGTCATAGTAAAGTTCAGCGGGGCAGCATACAATGGAAAAGGATAATCTGTTAAAAAGTAGAAGCCTACGCTCAGGGGAAAGAAAGGAATAGATCATGGATATGCAAAAATTCATCAAAAATCGGCACCAGTTCCCGCCGCAGGAACTGGAGAAATACGCCGGCAAGTATGTTGCCTGGAGTTCGGATGGCACGAAAATCATCGCCAGCGAGGAAAACTTGCTCCGGCTGGATGCGGCGGTTATTGCTGCCGGCTACGATCCGCGCGAAGTTGTTTTTTCCAACGTTCCCCGCTTGGATGAGGTGGTCCTCGGCGGGGGAGGGCTCATCGAATGAAAATCCCTTACATGCCGGTGCCAACCAAACAGCCGATCCCCTCCCTGGGCGGCAGCCTCCTGCGGCATCGCCCGGTCACGGCGGTTCGGCTGACCGGACCCGCCGATACCCGGCTTTATGACGGCCTTCTGGACACAGGCTCCGATGATACGGTGTTTGAAGAAGGGGTCAAAAAGCCGTGGCCTTGTGCCAGGCGGCTGCCAGCCGGCGGAAACCCTCTTCCAGGTTCTCCGTCGTCACGGTAGGAAGAGCAGTTCCCGAACCTGGAGATTTATTTTTTGAGGTTTTTCTCGGAATTGTGGCCATACTATTTTCTCCGGTTGTATTATATCCCCGGTTCCTGAACTTCCGCTATTCATTCTCCGATTCTCCCAGACCTCCCGACCTTCCCCATCAAAGGAAAAAATCTACTCGCCAAGTGGGGTATACGCCAGCCAGAATCTTGGTATAAGCCGGCCGCCACGTTGACGATCCACGGAAGCTCTGGGCACGCTTCAGGTAGCCTGGCCATGAAACATGCATGTCCTTTGCGCTGGGCCGGCGGGTTCATCGCCCCGGTGCTGGCCCTGGCCCTGGCCGCGGTGCCGGCATGCCGGGTGACCGACCTGCCGCTGTGGGGGCCGGCCGGGCCGTCGCCGGCCGATGCCTTGGCCGTCGAACAAGTCCGCAACCTCGCCTATTACGAGGGGCCTGGGGCCGATTCGGTGCGCCACCGGCTGGACCTGTATTACCCCAAGGACGTGAAGAATTACCCGGTCGTCGTCCTGGTCCACGGCGGCGCCTGGATCATGGGCGACAACCGCTGTTGCGGCCTGTACTCGGCCGTGGGCGAGTTCCTCGCCAGCCGCGGCATCGGCGCCGTCCTGCCCAACTACCGGCTATCGCCGGCGGTGAAGCATCCGGCGCACGTTCAGGACGTGGCCAGGGCGCTGGCCTGGACGCGGGCCAACATCGCCGCTTATGGCGGCCGGCCCGACCAGATCTTCCTGGCCGGCCATTCGGCGGGCGGCCATCTCGTCGCCCTGCTGGCGACCGATGAATCGTACCTGAAAGCCGAGGGCTTGCGTACCACGGACATCAAGGGCGTGATCGCCCTCAGCGGCGTTTACCGCATTCCCGCGGGAAGCCTGGATGTCGCCCTCGGCGGCGCCACCCCGTTGGCCTTCCGCCTCGACGAACTCGCTCCCCTGCGCGGCGAAAGTTCCCGCGGCTGGTCCAAGCTTTTCAGGTCCGGCCTCCCTCTCCGCTTGAACGTGTTCGCCCCGGCCTTCGGCAACGACCGCCAGGTTCGCGAGCATGCTTCGCCGGTGAATCATGTCCGGCGCGGCTTGCCTCCTTTCCTGATCTTATCGGCCGAAAACGACCTGCCCACTTTACCCGCCATGGCCGACGAATTTCACCAGGCCCTCGTGGACCAGGGGTGTTCGGCCCACCTTCTCACGATCGAAAACCGCAACCACAACTCGATCTTGTTTCGGGCCATCACGACCGACGACCCCGTGGCCGGAGCCATGGTGAATTTCATCGGCCGGAATACCGCCGGAGCGAAGGATTAAGGTGATCGGCCGAAAGTATCCCCGGAGGAACTGACCGCTGCTTTTTTCCTCCTGGGGGCATTCCCAATGTATTTCATTCGACTATTTCCGCGCCTTGCCCAACAATCTATCTGCCCACTTCGCTTCGTCCCCGGCCAGCGGCGGGTCCGGAGGCTGGCGGTAATCGATGGTCGCGCCGTAGGCGCCGTTGCGGTAGGCCTGGTCGAGAACGGCTTGCAAATCCAGGTGAATGTCGTCATCTTTGGGACGCAGGGGAATGCGCAAGACAGGAAGCCGGCGCCGCAATGGCACCGGGTACACTTCAAAGGTGTTGGGCCGGAAGCCCCGGCGAACGCAAACTTGATAGGTTGTTCGAACCTTGCGGGGAATCCGGGAAACAGGTAAACTCAAAACCCGCTTTCCCGAACGCAACAGGTCGATTTCCACCAAGCTCACGCGGCCCGCTCTTAACTCCGCTTGTTTTTGCCGGTATTGGTCCTGTCCGTTGCCCGGAAACTTGTTGGATCGGCTAAGGAATTCAATGACGGTTACCAAGCGATCCTTGGTTTTTGGATCCAAGATGTGGATGAAGGTTTCCGTGGCGGGTTCGCCGTACTCGACCACCACCGGTTCCGTCACGGCAACTTCCGGCTCCAAGGCCACTCCTCCTTGCCTTTTCCTGACATGTTCCACCACCCGAACGTCCGGATAGATGCTTCGCTCATCCTCCTCGACAGGGACCACCACCAGTCTTTCTTGCACCCGGGCCACCAGTGGGGCCGGCAACTGAGGTTGCAGCTGATCGCAGGAATACAACACCAAGCGGGAATGAACGTCTCCCCAATGGCTTTCCACATAAGGGTCCATTCCGGGAAACGGACTTTTCATGTTGTTTCTCCAAACCCTGCCTACCCCTTACCATAATAAAAGAATTGGGTATTTTCAATTTTCCCTTAACGGCCCGCACATTAAAGTATCCCCCTTTGTAACGGGGTCCTCTGCCCCTTGCCGGCCGCCCCGTCCAGGGCTAATGTTTTTCCTGCCGAGATCGCGGCTCCCGGCCAGGCTTATGATCCTTCCGCCGCCTTCGTGCGTAGACCCCCCTATCCCCTTACCAAGGGGGATAAAGGGGTTGGAGACGCCCCATGATCCACGTCAGTCGGCTGACCAAATACTACGGCGACTATGCCGCCATCCAGGATGTGTCGTTCGACGTGCCCGGCGGCCAGATCGTCGGCTTTCTCGGGCCCAACGGCGCCGGCAAAACCACCACCATGCGCATCCTGGCCGGCTTCCTCACCGCCACCTCCGGCCAGGCCCAAATCGCCGGCTTCGACGTCTTCTGGCAGCCCATCGAAGTCCGCAAGCGCATCGGCTACCTGCCGGAAAACTGCCCGCTGTACGGGGAAATGCGCGTCGCGGAGTATTTGCGTTTTCGCGCCGGCATCAAGGGCCTGTCCGGCGCCGCCCGCCGTCAACGCATCGACTATGTCACGCAGCGCTGCTGGCTGACCGACGTGAGCCGGCAAATCATCGGCACCTTGTCCAAGGGCTATCGCCAGCGCGTCGGCCTGGCCGACACGCTGCTGGCCTCGCCGCCGGTCCTGATCCTCGACGAACCGACGGCCGGCCTTGACCCAACGCAGATTATCTCGACGCGCAAGCTGATTCGCGAGCTGGGCCAGGACCACACCATCCTGTTGTCCACGCACATTCTGCCCGAGGTGGAAGCCACGTGCGACCGGGTCATCATCATCAACCGGGGGCGGGTGGCCGCCGCCGGGCCCCTGGCCGAGCTGGTCCGCCAGGCCGGCGAAGACAGCGTGCTGGTCGCTGTCGTCCAGGGGGAAGTTCAAGCCGATCAGGTGCATAATCTGCCCGGGGTGAAGCAGGCGACGATTCAGGACGGACCGGACGGCCAGCACGTGCGCCTGACCACGCCCCGGCCGGCCGAAGTGGCCCCGCACTTTTGCGCCCTGGCCCTGGAGCGCGGCTGGAAAATCCTCGAGGTCCGCCCCGAACGCCAGACGCTCGAGGACCTGTTCATCAAGATCACCGGCCCGGAAACGCGTTCCCTCGAACCCTGGTCCCGGCCGGCAACACCGCCCGAACCAGCGGCCGAAAGCCCAACCGTCGCCGCCACGGCGGCCTCCGAGGCCTTTTACAAGGACGGCCGGAAAACCTGATAAAATTGTTTAACGGGGAGCCGAAGGGGACCGCGGGGGTGTTATGGTCGCCTTCGGCTCCCCGCTAAACGGGGTCATAAGAACGGTGGAGAAGATCTATGCGTCCCACCCTGAGCCTGCTGCGCCGCGAATTCAGCGCCTATTTCTTTTCGCCCATCGCCTATGTCGTTTTGGCGGTTTTTCTGACCGTCACCGGGCACTTGTTTTATCTGACGTTATTGCAACTGACCGCGCGCGGGCCGCGGGGGATTTATTACCCCATGCAGCTCATGCTCAGCGATCGCTGGTTCTGGCTGGTGTTTCTGTTCATTCCGCCGCTGTTGACGATGCGGCTGTTTGCCGAGGAGCGCAGCACCGGCACCCTGGAAACGCTATTAACTTCTCCCTTGCGCGAATGGCAAATCGTCCTGAGCAAGTTCCTCGCCTGCCTGGGCTTTTACCTGCTGTTATGGCTGCCGACCGTGGTGTACCTGCCGATCCTGGTGGATTATCACTGGTCCACCTGGAGTGCGGGCATCGATCCTTACCCCGTGTTTTCGTCGTATTTGGGCCTGTTCCTGGCGGGAGCGATGTTTTTGTCCCTGGGCCTGTTAATCAGCAGCCTGGTGAAGAGCCAGATGGTGGCGGCCCTGATCGCCATGTTTATCAGTTTACTATTCATTGTGGCCGGCTTCTGGCGGCCGGAAATGGATATCGCCAGCCCGCTGTACCAGGTGCTGTTTTTCTTCACGGTGCCGCTGCATTTTGAGCGCAACTTCAGCCGCGGGCTGGTGGATACCCGCCAGCTTGTGTTGTACGTGTCGGTGACGCTGTTTTGCCTGTTCCTCACGGTGCGCAGCCTGGAAAGCCGGCGCTGGCGATGAGAGATTTGAGAGAGTGGAGAGTGAGAGAGTGAAAGCGCGAAGAGATTAAGGAGTGCCGGCGAAAAACAGCCGGACTATCTTATGGCGTCGTGGAAGCTCGCTCGGCGGTTTCGCGTCGGCAGTATCAAACTTGAGTGTGGCATTTGGAATGCGGGAGAGGAAAAGTTCGAGGTGAGAGGAAGCATCAGAAAGCGCTCGCACTCTCGCACTCTCTAACGCAAAAAAGGGTGCAGCTATGGCAAGCAACAATGGTGGAACGCTGGGGCACTTCCTGGCCCGTTTGGCCGGGCTGACCGGCCTGGTGGTGGCGGTGACCGGCCTGATCGTGTGGCTTGAGACCGACGACTCCCTCGGCCTGATCCTTACCTGCATAGGCCTGGGGGCCTTTCTGGTGGGGGCGGCGGTCGAGATTGCCGCCCGCGTGGGCGCGGCCCTGTCCTCCCGCGGCGCCGTCGGCGGCAATGTCCTGGCCCAACTTTTGTTAGCCGCCCTTTTGCTTGTGGGCATCAATGTCTTTTCCTTCAACCATTACTTTCGCTGCGACTGGACCGAGAAAGGCGAATTTACCCTGAAGAAAACTCTCCAGGAAGAATTGAGCAAGCTGCGCGGCGAGACCATTACCATCGTCGTGCTGCAGAAGCATTCGGTTTTTGGCCAGCAGGGGACGCAGGACCACTATGATGCCGCCGCCGAGCGCAAGATCGTCGAGAAAGTGCGTGACCTGGTCGAGCAGATCCAGGAGCAGGGCCCGCGCTTCAAGATCGAAACTCTGGACATCGACAACGAGAATTTCCAGGACAAGTTGTCGGCCTTGAAAGACACGTCCAAAGGTGGATCAGCAGCCTTGGGCGCGGCCATTGAAAACGCCCCGGAGAACAGCATCTTTTTCTTCACTAAGGCGGATTCGGATCGTGGCCGGGCCGAGCACATTCAACGACTGAGCTTCCAGCACATCTATCAACTGGACAAGCAGGCCTCGCAGCAGGCCGGAGTGGGGAAGGGCAACCTGGTGCTCAAGTACCAGGGGGCGGGGCCGTTTACCAACAAGATTCTCCACATCGAGGAGAAACGGCCGCGCATTGCCGTGGCCGCCGTTTATGAATCGGATGGTCTGGAAAGCACGTCGGAGTGGGGCCTGCGCGGCGTGAAAAAGGCCCTGGCCCAGCACGGCTTCGACAGCCGCGACCTCATCCTCAAGCGCGGCCAATTCGGCGTCCTGACCTACGAAGAGAGCAACCACGAGCGCCTGGTGGCCCGCATCGAGGAAGCCGACGATACCCTGGACGAATTGGAACGATTGCGCAAAACATTGGCTGCCGACAAAGCCGATTTCCAGGAGCCCCTGGCCAGAGTCAACAAGAAATATGCCATGGTCCGCCGTCTCCGGCCGGTGCCTGTCGAGGGAGGGCTGGTACGACTGGAAGTATTCGAGCGCCCGATCGAACGGGTGAACTTGGATCCGCGCGATAAAGAACGCGACCTGACCGACAACGATCGAACCCGCTGGCTGGATTTGTTAACCAGCGAACTGGAAGAGCTGGAATTCGAGCAGCAGTCCTGGCGCGAGCGCCGGAAAAAACTGGTCCAGGACAAAGAAGCGCTCAATGCGGAGGAGCTGGCGGAAAAGCGCCGCATCGCCGACGTGAAAGCCAAGATGGACCGGGTGTTGGCGGACTGCGACCTGGTCCTGTTGCCGCGCTTGACGCTGGTCAACGTGGCGGAAAGCCAGAATTTCAACTACGATGCCTACCGCCTGGATGACGCCCATGTTGAGGCTCTCAAGGGGTTCATCCGCGCCGCAAAGCCGGTGCTGTTCTGTCTCAGCCCGCCGCGGGATGAAAAAGACGGCCTGGCCCCGCGGGATGACAAGGCCGGCTTGGGCCGGCCGCGTGAGAAAACCGACCTTGGTCTCGACAGCGTGGACAAGCTCCTGGCAGAGCTGCGCATCCGCCTGGGTCGGGAAACGGTGTTTTATACGGTGGACAGCGAAGCCCTGGCGGAGCGGCGGGCCAACCCCGATAGCCGCATTCAACTGGAGCCGCCGCCGATCGAGGTAGACTGGCCCAAGGGCGCCGGCTTGCTCAAGGATCAGTTGAAATTCGCCACCGGCATCAAACATCCGCTGCGCTCGAGCTTGCGGCTCGGCTCGCGGCTCAGCGCCAAACAACCGTTTGATCTGCGTTTGCGCCATCCCCGCCCGGTCTATGTGGTGCGCTATTCCTGGTCGTTGGAGGGCTTGCCGGCGGAAATCGTGGCCGGCCTGGCCGGCGACGCCGGCGCGCTGCCGTTTCACGCCGTAGCCACGGTCGCCGCCCGCGCCAAGGAAGCCATCGATGAACAGGCGGTATTCCTCCTGTCCGGCGGCGATTCCTGGAACGAAACCAAACCGCTGCCGAGCGACGGCCGCATCCCGCGCTTCAAGCGTCCCAAGGCGGACGATCCCAGCAAGGGCACCTTGCAGGAAAAACGCCGCGGACCTTTCCCCATTGCCGTGGCTCTGGAAACCAGGCCCCCCGCCTCCTGGTATGGCGACGAAAAAAATCCGCTGCGGCCCAAAGTGCGACTGGCGGTTATCGGGCACGGCGGCGCTTTTCTGGGCGACCCGCTCAGCCCGGCCAAGGAAAAACTCTTGCTCGACACGTGCAACTGGCTGCTCGGCCGGGACGACCTTCTGGCCAAGGATACTCCGATTTCCTCTTCCCCTTCACCGGGAGAAGAACGGGAGAGTGACATTGAGACCTGGCAATTCCCGCGGGTTGCTTTGTCGAGCACCGAGTCGGCCCTGTGGACCTGGGGCACTCGCCTGGGGCTGCCGCTGCTGTTTGCTTATTTTGGCCTGGTCATGCTCCTGGTCCGGCGCATGCGGTAAATCCCGAGTGAGGGGGCTGTCAGGCCACGATTACAAGTTGCGGACCCAAAAAAGAATCACGAA